>JBOGBZ010000087.1:0-18876 GCA_051656485.1 Cellulosilyticaceae bacterium | reverse complement strand
AAGGGAAGTAGACCATGAAAATAGAATGTATGGTACTAGGAATGGTACAGACAAACACTTACTTCATCATTGATGAAGACACGAAACGTACGATACTGATAGACCCAGCGGCCAATGCAGAGGCGATTCTTAGACGTGTGGGAGAAGAAGGCTTAGTGGTAGAGAAGATCTGCCTGACACATGGGCACTTTGACCATATCGGTGCAGTGGAAGCAGTCAAGGAAGCCACAGGAGCAGAAGTAGTCATTCATTCACAAGGGAAGAAGTATATAGAAGATGCCAGCTATAACTTATCCAGCGCTTTTACAGGAAGAAGTATGACAGCGAAAGCAGATACGTATGTAGAAGATGGCGAGACAGTGGTACTTGAAGGTACAGATATACAGCTTCAAGTCATCCATGTGCCAGGACATACCATGGATGGGGTAGCTTTCTATAGTGAAGACTATGCAGTAGCCTTTGTAGGCGACATCCTTTTTAGAGGCAGTATCGGAAGGACAGACTTCCCAGGTGGCAATATAGGGATGCTCCTTAAGGGCATTCAGGAAGAGCTCTTTACATTACCTGAAGATGTGACCATTTATTCAGGGCATGGTGAGCCGACCACCATCGGACATGAGAAACGTACCAATCCAAGTTTCCACTTATATGATTAGAATGAAGAGGCAAAAAAATGATAGAATTACAATGCAAGGGACATGATACCGAATTTGAATTAGGCAATATCGTCCATTTATTTGAACCTTACACCGAGGAAGCACTTCAAGTAGTCAGCACTTTTGAAGCAGGCAAAGGTAGTGCTACCCTACTGAAAGATGATGCGGTGCTCCAAGTCTTAGAAGAAGACATCACCTTAGTAGATGACCCTATAAAAGATAAAAAAGAAATCAAGCTTATCCTAAAAAAACTTCTATACACCGTCCTACACCAGCATATAGGAAAGGCGATGCCATGGGGAATCCTTACAGGGATTAGACCGACGAAGATAGTCCATGACTACCGTCATCAAGGGATGACAGAAGCAGCGATCTGTGAGTTACTACGAGATACTTATAAGATTGCACCAGATAAGATTAAACTGATGTGTGATGTAGCCACCGAAGAAGAGAAGATTCTA
Organism: Cellulosilyticaceae bacterium; assembly: GCA_051656485.1. GTDB lineage: Bacteria > Bacillota > Clostridia > Lachnospirales > Cellulosilyticaceae > JBOFDK01. The sequence continues at coordinate 17,759 of JBOGBZ010000087.1, read as the reverse complement.
GAGGCCAATGCGCCTGATGAAGTAAGCATCTATGTAGGCATACCATTCTGCCCTACAAGATGTGTATACTGCTCTTTCACAGCATACTCTATCGAAGCGAAGAAGCATCAAGTAGAGGATTACTTAGATGCACTCTGCAAGGAGATTAGCTTTATCGCAGAAGCAAAGAAAGACGTACCAATCCGTAGCCTTTACATCGGTGGAGGGACACCGACTTCACTCAATGAAAGTCAGCTAGAGCGTCTACTAAGCCATATCGAAGCAAGCTTTGACTTATCAAAAATCAGTGAATACACCATAGAAGCTGGAAGACCAGATACCATCACCAGAGAAAAGCTAGAGATTATGAAGCGTATGAATGTAGGCCGTATCTCTATTAATCCTCAGACGATGAATCAAAAAACGCTAGACACCATCGGGCGTAGACATAGCGTGGAATCTATCATAGAGGTATTTAAGATGGCTCGTGAGTTAGGCCATACCAATATCAATATGGATATGATTCTAGGTCTCCCAGGTGAAACGGTAGAAGATGTAGCCCATACTTTACGAGAGTTGCAGAAGCTAAATCCAGAAAATATCACTGTACACACCATGGCCATCAAGAAAGCATCGAAACTTAAAGAAAGCCAAGCAGAGTACCAGCTAGCAGAAGTGGAAAAAATCGAGCAGATGCTAGAACTTTGTAAAGATGCGACAGAAGAGATGGGACTTAAACCATACTATATGTACCGCCAGAAAAATATGCTTGGGAACTTTGAAAACGTAGGTTATGCAAAGCCAGGCTATGAGTGTGTGTACAATATTGAGATTATGGAAGAAAAAGAAAGCATCATCGCAGCAGGTGCAGGAGCCATTACGAAGATGGTGTACCAAAATGGCGAACGTATCGACCGTGTGCCGAATGTGAAGAGTCTGGATGACTACATTGGGCGTATTGATGAAATGATCGAAAGAAAAAGACAAGGCTTTGAAAAATATCAGTAAATAAGGAGCAGTCCATGAGCAGTTTTTGCGAAGGGGCTGCTTTTTTGTTGCTATTTCTAATAGATAAACCACATATAATAGCACAAGGAGGGAGGTTAGGCGATGGCAGATGAACAAGTGAACACAGAGTGCTGTGAGAGATGTATATACTGCCCGATTCCAGGGCCCAAGGGAGATAAGGGAGATTGTGGAGAGAAAGGTGAATGCGGCGCACAAGGTATACAAGGATTGTGTGGCATACAGGGGGAAATGGGCTTTAGAGGGGAACAAGGACTATGTGGATTACAAGGTATACAAGGGCTTGTAGGTCCGCAAGGCCAGCAAGGTATACAAGGACCTGTAGGCCTACAAGGCCCAGAGGGACCAGCGGGGCCAGAGGGGATACCAGGACCTGCTGGGGGTCCACAAGGTCCACAAGGTATACCGGGACCTTTAGGTCCTACTGGGCCAGAGGGTCCACCGGGTTCTTTGGGACCAGTAGGTTTGAGGGGGCCAGTAGGTGCTCAAGGCATGGCAGGTCGTAGGGGGCCTATAGGCCCTATGGGCCCACAAGGTATAACAGGACCTCCTGGTCCTACTGGACCGGAAGGCGGTCCGCCGGGTCCACCGGGCCCTAGAGGATTAGTAGGACCTATGGGGCCGCAAGGGGTGCCAGGGCCTAAGGGATTAGTAGGACCTATGGGGCCACAGGGGATACCAGGCGTTATGGGGCGGGTAGGTGACACTGGCCCCCAAGGTGCAACAGGGGAAAAGGGAGAGCAAGGTGAAAGAGGTCTACAAGGCATACCTGGACCGATAGGTAGTACACAGGCATTGGGCTATGCTATGTTTTATGGGGACGATGGTCAAGAGACATTAGGTGTATGCGAAGCCATAAACTGGGTGAGTTATAAGAATAAAGGGCAGGGAATAGTGCTTGAAGAAGATCGTGAATCAAGTATCTGGCTAGAAGAGGGCGATTATATGATGAGTGCTACAATTAACGCCTACAGTGCTCTTTATAACGTGACACAGCTTGCTTTTTTGATACAAGTGGATGAGACACCGATAGTGGATATAAAGAACTACTATCCTTATGGAAGAAGTAAAAACAAAGATTTTATCACTTTGACATCCGGAAGTAGTATCATAGAGGTTCATAAAAAAAGTATCCTACAGATTTTTAATCAAAGTTGCTACGAGGTAGGCGTATGCAGTGCAACACTAACCATTATGAAACTACGATAAAGTTAAGTTGTGGGAGTTGTCAATCTAAAAGTAAGGCACTTTCTATAAGAGGCTTGAATTGATGGTACCAAATGATATCAGGCTGATAAAAACATCTGGTTTGAGTCTTTGCATAAAGGGCAGTATTGGCCGTAAAAGCATGGAGAATTTTCTTTGCATGCCTGATGTAATAATCTTTTTCGGAAGAAGGATATTGCTCGGTAATGGAATGGGGGGGACAATAAGCATCCCAGTGCATGAAGTAGCCATGGAGCTTGACTCCAAGCTCATAAAGTGCAGGCACATTTTCATTGAGAATCAGGAAATTGCCACGGCTTGCTGCCTCTAAGACAGTGAGGCCGAAGGACTCAGAGTATGATGGACAGATAAAGATATTAGAAAGGGTAAAGAGGTCTAGGACACCTTGCCTAGGAAAACCGTCTGGAAAGCCACAATCAGAGGTGAAACTTATGGCATCAATAGGTAAACCGTAGAATTCGCCTTCAGCTCGGATAAGGTCTTTATACGTATCGCTTGAGATATCCATACTGGGAAAATCACAAAAAATTACTTTCACTGACTTTTGAGCGTAAGTATGGAGGACACCAGCTAAAGCAACCACTTTCTCGAAACGTTTGCTAGGGGTTAGTCTACCCGGATAGATGATGAGTAGTTCGCTTGATAAAAGGGAGGTATGCTGATGTAGAGTCTGTACTTCAGGTGATAAGAAGTGAAGGAGTGACAAGGTATTGTACACTGCACGGCAAGAAGCTTCGGGGATACCATATTGCTTAGCTAATAAAGGAAGCCCAGCATAAGTAGGATAAGCAAAAAGTGTACGAGGCATAGGTATAAAACGAGCCAGTACAGAAGGTGTAAGTGTCTGTGGGCGTGGCGTAGGGAGTGAGTGGGTAAAGGCGATAAACCGAGTGCGGGGAAGCTCTTTTTGGGCACGACGGATAGCGATATTGTGTACATAATGCCAGCCTTGATAGAGAATATCATGCATGATGCAGAGGTCCGTATCTTTAAGGGCGGAGACGAAAGACTGTGCGATGACTTCTACTTCTTTGGGGAAGGTGGCATGTAAAGGTAGGCTAGGGTCGCTATAATCATGCAAGGCAATAGGTTCATCCGCTAGCTGATGTGTAATGCGTACCCACTCGATGCGAGGGTCAAGGAAAATACCATATAAATGAGAGAAGTCGCAATCTTCCCGGACAAGAACTTGGATCGTATCATAGGCTTTAAGAAGCATCTCTAAATGTTCGGCGACGACGTTAACAAGAGAATAGGTCGTACTAAAGTTTTTAAACATGGTTAAAATAGCTATTTTCATAGAAGTTGCTCCTAAAAATATCATCTTTACACTATATGTGTCATCAAAAATAAAGATTAATAATATTTTAAGGTAAGGAAGGAGGTTGATTATGCATATAGGAATCTTAAGTATGTTTGGAACGCTGCGGGCGAGTTACTCCTTAGTACATGTGGTTCATGATCAAATAGGGGTGCTGCTAGATAAAGGCTATGAAGTCAGTTTGTTTGTAAGTGAAGGGTGTAAAGAGGAGGAACGCTATGGAAGCTACCTAGACCCACGGCTTCATTGGGTACCCATCGTGAATCAAGTGGAAGGAGAAGCAATCATCTGGTATAACTATGACCGTACCACAACAAAATTGCATGATACTTTTGAGAAAGAAGTAGAGATAGTGGCGGCAGACTTAAGTCGTAAGCTACAATTGGTTGATATATGTATCATGCATGATATTCTTTTTCAAGGGATGCACTATCTTCATAACTGTGCCATTAGGAAAGCTCAAAAAAACTTATCTGTTGTAAGTTTTTTTTCTTTTGTGCATTCGTTTCCAGAAATACCCCCTACACAAATGACAGATATCATCAAGCCGAGATATATGGCGATGCCAAATACCTTATATGGGTTCCCCACTCAAGCGGGTATACGGGCGCTTGCTAGGCAGTATCAGGTGCCAGAAGGGAAATGTAGGGTGATTTCTCATAGCATTGATATGCTAGAAGGTATGTCAGAAGTAGTACATAGACTACATCAAACATACAACTTAGTGGATGTGGATATTCTGATAGTTTATCCAGTACGTTTATCTAGAGGAAAACAATTGGAGAAGGTAGTGGCATTATGCGGTGCCATTAAGACGGTAGGAGAAGTAAGTGTGAAAGTTGTTTTCTGTGATACCAAAAGTAAAGATACCGAAGAAGAAACGTATAGACAATTAATTCGGAAAACAGCAGTAGAATATGGCCTAGAGAAAAATGAATGTTTCTTTACTTCAGATTTAGGCTATGAAGATGGTATACCGAAGAAAAGTATACTGGAGCTTTTTAGCTTGTCTAACTTATATGTATGCCCTTCAGCCTCAGAGGCATTTGGTCTTACGGTATTGGAAGCAGCTTCTAAGGGGAATTTCTTGATTCTGAATGAGAACGTACCTGCTTTAAGGGAGTTGGGTAAAGAATTAGGAGCATACTTTATGGTGTGGGATGCACGTGGAGAAGAGGGGAATTGCTATGCACAATATGACGTGGCAGAGCCTAGTTATTTAGGGATGCATGCTAGATGCATTTTGAAGTGTTTAAGAGAGGATAAAGTATACCGTGGAAAGACAAGAGCACGGCAACGATTTAATAAAGAATGGATCTGGGATAATCAAGTGAAGCCTTTGCTAGATGAACTGCAGAAGATGCATGAAGCACAAGAAAAGGCCTTACAATAAACGCATGTAAGACCTTTAGAGAAAGGCAGAAAGGATGAATTTATGAATGAGTGGTGGTAGTCGTCTGATAGCAACCATGCCAATCAGAAGCAAGCGCTGCGGTGTCTTCTAATTTCATACCTAAAAGCATTTGGTTCTTGATAACGTCACGAAGCATTTTGCCGGCAGAGCGATTAACTTCCATGATTTCACACATAGAAGCTGGGCCATGTGCTGTAGATAATGTGCCAAGAGCAAACTGAATTTTTTCGGCTTCAGCGTTGACAAGGTGAGCTAGGCTTAGTTCTTCTAAACCAATAGAGGAAAGGATAATGTTAATTGCATCATTGCGGTCTATGTTAATATGGGGATTGAGATCAGGAATATTAGGCATTGACATAAGAAAGGCCTCCTTAAATGTAAAGTATAATGTAGAATATGTAAGAAATAGAAAAAAGTTACCAATTTAAGATAAATCATCAAAAAAAAGCCGTGTAGGGATTACCCACAGGGCTTTTTTATAATTAATGTGTAGCAAGTGCAAGGTCTACGGTATCTTCCATTTTCATACCTAAAAGCATTTGGTTCTTGATAACGTTACGAAGCATTTTGCCAGCAGAGTTGTTGACTTCAAGGATTTGCTCCATAGAAGCAGCTGTACCGTTAGCAGTAGAAAGCGTACCAAGAGCGAATTGGATTTTTTCAGCTTCAGCATTGAGGATGTGAGCAAGGCTGAGCTCTTCCATACCGATAGAAGAAAGGATGATGTTGATAGAATCGTCACGCGTGATATTAACATTAGGGTTAATATCAGGAATATTAGGCATTGACATATTGAGGGCCTCCTTTTGATATTAGTGGGGATTAAAAGATAGAAAAATTAGATAGTAGTCGTTGTTGTTGGAATACTAAGAGCAAGCTCTACAGTATCTTCCATTTTCATACCTAAAAGCATTTGGTTTTTGATGACGTCGCGAAGCATTTTTTCAGCAGATTTGTTTGTAGCTAAGATTTGCTCCATCGTAGCAGCACCGCTTGCGGTAGATAAGGTACCAAGAGCGAATTGGATTTTTTCAGCTTCAGCATTGACGATATGAGCGAGGCTTAGTTCTTCCATACCAATAGAAGAAAGAATAATATTAACAGCATCATCACGTGTGATATTAACATTAGGGTTAATATCAGGAATATTAGGCATTGACATAGGGTATTTCCTCCTTATAAAAAATATTTATACGATAACATATGAAAAAACGACAACATATGTGACATAAGGAGGAGAAAAAATATAAAATTCTACAATAAATTAGCGTAAGAAAGTAGATTGTTTTGGACACCTACTAGAGAAACGATAATTTGATTGATTTGGCTACGTTGTGTAATGATTTGAGCGCTTGGGCTAGCGTTTTCTAGTAGGCGTTCAAAGAGACCCAAAAGCAAAGGACTATGTTCTTGAAAATCAGAATGTAGAGAGAGGAGTGCGGTATAGGTAGCGGCAATCCCTTGATTAAGGGATTCTTCTTTTTGAACAAAGTCAGTACGGCGTGTATCTAGCTCTTGTCGGATTTTAACGAAGTTAGCTTTTTGGCTATTCCAGTTGACAGCCATCATTTTATTTGATTGCATTTCAGTAATTGTATCCGTGAAGGTAGTGATGTCTTTTCGCAAGGCTTCAGAAGCAGGCAGGAGTGCTTGAACTGCCGTCATATGGGTATTAAGTGTCGTAAGAATTCCTGTATATTTTTGAAGAAGAGGCATTAAATTAATCTCGTTGCTACCATCAAAGAGTTGGGGTGTAAGTTTATAAAGTGTGGTAAGAATTGTGGATTGACGCTTAACGATTTGGATACCATTATGCTCTAAGAAATCTTCGTAAGTAGGTACTTCGGCAGGAAGGTGCCCAGTACTAAAGGTACTGCAGTCTTGGATGAATTCCTTTAAGATGTCGGGCGTATCTTTAAGCTGGGCTAATGCGGATTGATAGGATGGGATGAGTTTTTGTATCTTTTCAGTATAAGGAAGTAGTTCAGTTTGAGAGAGTGTCATCTTATAGGCTAAAGTATTAAGCTCATTGCCTAAGTCATGAGTGAGTGGAATCGCAAGGAGTGTCTGGGCCAGTGATTGGAGTGTTGGGTGAAACAAAACTGGAGTCGGAGTAGAATGAGGAATGGGAGTAGGCTGAGGAGTGGGAGCAGGCTGAGGAATGGGAGCAGGCTGAGGAATGGGAGCAGGCTGAGGAATGGGAGCAGGCTGAGGAATGGGAGCAGGCTGAGGAATGGGAGCAGGCTGAGGAGTGGGAGCAGGCTGAGGAGTGGGAACAGGCTGAGGAATGGGAGCAGGCTGAGGAGTGGGAACAGGCTGAGGAGTAGGAACAGGTTCAGGAATGGGAGCAGGCTCTGAGACAGGTTCAGATTGAGATGCAGGAGTAGCCATATCAGCGTTAGCTGAAGATTGTTTGAAAAGTTTCCCAAAAATATTAATGTTTTTTTTCATAGAGTATTTCCTTTCAATAAAATCATATTCCTTCTAATATATGATAGACTTTGTAAAATAAATGCAGAGGGACAAAGGGGAAATACAAAAAATGAATAAGTTATAAAAGGGGGTCATAAAGTATAGTAACAGATAGAATTTTAAATTTAAGGGGGTGGGGGACGTGGGAATGCCTCAGATACCAGATGGGAAAAATAGGCCTACTTTTGATCAAACGATGATAGATCTTTTAGAATCAGTGGCATTAGAAGAAATGGCTTTATCACATGTTATGAATGCGGAAGGGGAAAAATTACAAGAAGTTATTAAGCGATTTTCACAAAATAGTTTATGTTATTGTCAATTAGAGGAATCTTGTAAGACGACTCAAGGCATGATTAATAACCTTATTATGAAAGAATGGCTACTCCTTAATAAATTAAATACAATTATGTCAGTAAAGCAAACATTAGACAATGAATGTTGTGCATGTAGTGAAAAAATACCGCATAAATAATAATTCCTAAAACCTTTCACATTCTTTTGATTAGATATATATAATGTACTAAGAAAATAGGTGAAAGGATGGGGGGCTATGGCAACGCTTATTACTCAACTTAATACAACGCAGATTAATTACCAAGGATCAGCAGTATATGTTCTTAATGTAAGCTTTAATGGTGTTGTAGGAAGTATTCAATCAGCTAAGATTAAAGTATTTATACCAGAAATACTACAATATACAATAGGGGACGTGCAGGAACCCGTTAAAAATGTAAGTGAGGAAAGTGTACAAGGAGGGAGGCGAATCACTTTTGATTTTGGAAGTATCCAAGATTTAGGGACGTCTACAAGGCTATCTATAGGCGTACAGTTTAAGTTGACCACTCCTTTAAATACAACTTTTGTATGTGAACCGGAGCTATGGATAAATGAAGCATTATATGAAACATCAGTAGCAGATACGCTTACGTTATATGCAGTTTCTAATTTTCAACTAGAGAGCTATCTCATTTTGCCTACAATGTCACCAGCACCAGGTGGAACAGCCGTCTTTATCGTAGATTTAGAGAACTTTGGGGATAAAGGGGTAGAAATAGCAGATGTGGCAATCACCTGTCAATTACCAGTGGGATTGACCATAGACCCTACTTTTGCCATGATAGGGAAAGACGAATCCAGTCCACCATTTAATGACTCTAGCCAAGATGGAGTAGTAGGAACGGTTCAGGGCAATGGTTTTACCTTTAATATTTCTAGCTATAAAGGGTATGAGTATCGTTTTATGTATCGTGTTAGCATTGATGGGACATTGCCAGTTGGGCTGCAAATAACAACCGCTATTGGATGGACACTGGGAGGTGTGGCTCAGGCGAATGGAAATAATGTCATTACTTTAGCGGCGCCTACCTACCATGGGGCGATTAGTAAATATGGCCCTGACTATACAATGCCAGATGCCTATATAAGATATGAGCTTTATGTGACCAATGATGGCAATCAACCGTTAGCGAATATCCATCTTATTGATGAATTGCCAACGGAGGTTGTGGCGTATGAATTTTGGACAGGAACATTCTGGATAGGTGCTATCGAAAAAGACCTAGGAGGTGCTTATAGTATCACCTATACGACACGAAATGGATTAAGCGGCACATTAGGACCCTTTAATACAGATGTTAATAGTAGGGTGGATTTGACTACCATTATTCCAGTAGGTGATCAGCTAGCAACAGTATCATGGGATGTTCCTCTAATGAGTGTAGGACTTGTACAGAAGCAACCACCTAGTATTAATGGAAAAGTAAAAGCGGATACCCCTATTGGAAGACGAATCCTCAATCATTTTGATTTTGATTGGGATACACCGACTGGAAGGGCTCATACGATTGATAATCAAAATGCCGTGGTACAAGATTTATGTGTACTCTATCCTCAATTAGAAGAAGTAAGCCCGAATAAACCAGTAAATCCAGGGGATTATATTACTTACAAAATCACTTTGAATTGTAGGAAGTCGCGGTTGTTAAACCCATTTATTGCAGCTTTATTACCAGAGCAATTACAGTATGTAGGGCTTATAGGCTATACCTATGAAGACCCATTTCCAAACCCACCTACACTACCAGCAGTGCCTGTCCAAGTCATCCCTAACTTTAAAAATACTGGGAAGACACTAGTAAAAGCTAGCTTTAGTGGAGCCTATGCTTTTAGATGTAGACAAAATGCAAGGCTGACACTCAGTGTACGTACGCAAGTTAAGATAGGGGCAAAAGACAAAGTAGTGCTTAATATTTTGCTTAACAATACACTTGATACAGGGATTATACCGGCAGGCGTCGATATTTATAGAGATACCTTAGACATTGCAGATAATGGTACCACAGGCGTGGTTTATGCAATGACACCAGAGGTTATCAATAAGATTCTTTTCTTTGCGAGTACAGCATCTAATAAAAAAGTAAAAGGCGCATTAGATACACTTTATACGGAAGAACCTCAGATTGGGCATACACTTGAGGGGGGCTTAGTTGAATACATGCTCTCTATTACCAATGTGGGTAATGCAGATTTACATTCAGTAGAAATCGTGGATATACTACCTCATAAAGGTGATACAGGGGTCATTATGACAGAGCAAGCGAGGCTTAGTCAGTATGCCATTTATAATATGAATGCTGTCACATCAAGTATACAGCCATTACAACAAGGGCAAGCAGAGCCGATTATTCAGATGATGTACTCTAGAAGCTATAATCCGATCCGATTCGGTGGAAGTTTTAATACAATAGGTAGCGACAATGATTGGTCACCTACTTTGCCACCGGTATCAACAGAGTTGCACAGTTTCAAGGTCATGACACAAAACACCGTTCTATATCCTGGGCAGACGTTAACGGTAAAGATACAAGGAGTAGCACCAGTAGGTGTTGTGTCAGGAGATATCGCATGGAATTCCTTTGCTGCTAAAGTAAGCTATATCGATTTAAATGGAAACATCCAGTATTTACTTGCAGTAGAGCCTGAAAAGGTAGGGGTACAAATTATGGGTACACCACCAGGAATGGGAGAGATCGGAGGTATTGTCTTTGAAGATAAAGACGGCAATGGTATCTTTGGACCAGGGGATGTAGGGGTTAATGATGTAGGTGTTGTATTATATAATGAACAATTAGTACCTATACAAGCTATATTTACAGCACCAGATGTAGAGGGGAACCCGGGGTATTACTTGTTTAGCAACTTGGCATTAGGCAAATACTATGTACGCTATATTATCGATGAACCGGAATATAAATTCACAGTGCAGAGATTAGATGTACCAGAAGGAAGTAAGCCAAATCCACAAACAGGTATCACACCTCGGATTGACCTTCATGTACAGTCTAGTCAGACTGAGATCAATGCAGGGATCGTTAAGAGACCTACTCCAGAGAGAATGGATATTGCCCTTCAAGTCAATGCAAGTGCGAACAAAATGCTAAGGAATGTGGTGCATAATCAGATTCTTTTAGGCATGAAACTAGAGGATGTCAAAAATCTTATCGAATAAATAAAGCGAAAGATAGGGAGCAGTGACTTGACAAAGTTTGCAAACGCCTATAAAATGGTGTGTAATTAGTTAAATGATGAACACATTGTTGATGAGAAAGAGTACAGTCTACCCATCAGAGAGAAGGCCACAGGCTGCAAGCCTTCACAAGACTCGAAGACATCTCGGAGAGCATATCTGAAATGAAGTAGGATATGACGGTTAGCCCCGTTACAGGCTTAGAGGTGCAAAGACTTCGGTCTTTGAATCAGGGTGGCAACGCGACGATTCGTCCCTGACATTTATGTCAGGGGCTTTTTTAATGTCATCAGAAAACTATTTATTCAGAAAAATACAAGACTTATACACATTATTCACCGAATCTAGAAAAAAATGTGAATAAACTGAGATAAAAAGCATGAAAAATATAATGAAATGTGGATAACTAAAGAAAAGGGGATGAAAACTATGGAAATTAGAGCATTAAAAGGCACCAAAGATATCTATGGTGAAGAAATGAGAAAATGGCTCGCTATAGAGGATACCATTCGTGGTCTATGTGAAGACTTTGGCTTCGGTCAGATTCGTACACCAATCTTCGAATACACCAATCTCTTCCAAAGAGGTGTAGGTGAGACGACAGATATCGTACAAAAAGAAATGTACTCTTTCGTGGATAAAGGTGATAATCACATTACACTGAAGCCAGAAAGTACAGCAGCAGTAGTACGTAGCTACCTTGAGCACAATATGGCAGGTGATACACAGCCAATCAAGCTTTACTACATGTCACCAACCTTCCGTTACGAAAGACCACAGGCAGGTCGTCAACGTCAGTTCCACCAATTTGGTGTAGAGATGTTCGGTACAGACTCACCTACAGCAGATGCAGAGATCATCGCTATCGGTTATGAGCTTTTAAACCGCGTAGGCATCAAGAAAGTAGAGCTTCATATCAATACACTTGGTGATACAGAGTGTCGTAAAGCATACAACGAAGAACTGAAGAACTTCTTAGCAAGTAAAAGTGAGCACCTTTGCCCACTCTGTAACGAGCGTCGTGAGAAGAACCCACTTCGTGTACTTGACTGTAAGAACAAAGATTGTCAAGCACAGCTTACAGATGCACCAACAGTACTTAGCACATTAGGCGAAGAATGTAAGGCACACTTCGATAAGGTACAAGAACTTCTCACAGCGATGGGTATTCCATTTGTGGTAGACCCAAGCATCGTACGTGGTCTTGACTACTATACAAAGACAGTCTTTGAATTCATCTCAAACGACATCGGTTCACAAGGAACTGTATGTGGTGGTGGACGCTACAACCGTCTGGTAGAAGAAGTAGGCGGCAAGCCAACACCAGCAGTAGGTTTTGGTGCTGGTATGGAAAGACTACTCCTTGTACAAGAAGCAGAACAAGGCAATGTATTAGAAGAAAAAGCACGCGATATCTTCTTAGGTTATAGAGGGGATGATGCAATGGTGCAAGCTTTCACATTAGTCAATGCACTACGTGTAGCCGGTATCTCAGCAGAAAGTGACCACTTACAAAGAAGTATCAAAGCGCAAATGAAATTCGCCAACAAAATGGGTAGCAAATACTCAGCAATCATTGGTGAAAGTGAAATGGAAAACAAGGTAATCAACCTTAAAAATATGGCAACTGGCGAAGAAAAAGAAGTACCATTCGCAGAGGTTGTAGCAGTACTTACAGAAGAATTAGGTAAATAATCATAGATAACTTATAGTGGAGGGATAACTTATGTCAGAATCAATGCAAGGTTTAAAAAGAAGCCATTACTGTACACAACTTAGTAGCCAAAATGTAGGTGAAACAGTAACTGTTATGGGATGGGTACAAAGAAGAAGAAACTTAGGTCAATTACTTTTCATCACATTAAGAGATAGAAGCGGCCTTCTTCAATTAGCTTTCGGTGAAGAAACAGATGCACAAGTATTCGAAAAAGCAGAGTCACTTCGTAGCGAATTCGTCATCGCAGCAACAGGTGTGGTACGTTCTCGTGGAGAAGATGCCAACAAAACAATGCAAACAGGGGATATCGAAATCGAAGTCAAAGAACTTCGTATCCTTTCAGATGCTGAGACAACACCTTTTGAAATCGTAGAAAACAGCGATGTACGTGAAGAATTACGTCTTAAGTATCGTTACTTAGACCTTCGTCGTCCAGATATGCAACGTAACCTTATGCTTCGTAGTAAGGTAACAGGTAGTGTACGTCGTTTCTTAGAAGAAAACAACTTCTTAGAAATGGAAACACCAATGCTTACAAAGTCAACACCAGAAGGTGCACGTGACTACTTAGTACCATCTCGTGTACACCCAGGTAACTTCTATGCATTACCACAGTCACCACAGATCTTCAAGCAGCTCCTTATGGTATCAGGCTACGACCGTTACTTCCAAATCGTAAAATGTTTCCGTGATGAAGACTTACGTGCTGACCGTCAGCCAGAGTTCACACAAATCGATATGGAGATGAGCTTCGTAGACGTAGAAGATGTTATGAACATCAACGAAAAACTCATCCAAAAAATCTTCAAAGAGACAATGGATGTAGAAGTAGAACTTCCAATCCAAAGACTTACTTACCAAGATGCTATGGACCGCTTCGGTTCAGATAAGCCAGACCTTCGCTTTGGTTTCGAGCTTACAGACCTTACAGAAGTCGTTAACCACTGTGGATTCGCAGTATTTGAAAATGCCATTAACGGTGGCGGTAGCGTACGTGCAATCAATGCAAAAGGTATGGGAGATATCGGTCGTAAGCAAATCGATAGCTTAGTAAAAGTAGGTCAAGACTTCGGTGCAAAAGGTGTAGCTTGGCTTCAAGTAAGACCAGATGGCGAAGAGAAATCTTCATTCACTAAGTTCTTAGGTGAAGAAACAGTAGCAGCGATCAAAGAAAAGATGAACGTGACAGACAACGACCTTATCTTAATCGTAGCTGACAAACCATCAGTTGTATACGCAGCACTTGGCGCACTTCGTCAAGAAGTAGCAAGACGCCTTGACTTAGTAGATAAAAACGTATTCAAATTCGTATGGGTTACAGACTTCCCACTTCTTGAGTACGATGAAGAAAACGGCAGATACGTAGCAATGCACCACCCATTCACCATGCCAAAAGATGAAGACATCGCTCTTATGGATACCAATCCATCAGAAGTACGTGCAAAAGCATATGACCTTTGCTTAAATGGTTATGAGCTTGGTGGTGGTAGTATCCGTATCTACCAAAGAGAAATCCAAGAAAAAATGTTCAAACTTCTAGGCTTCACAGAAGAAGAAGCATACGAAAGATTCGGCTTCTTACTCAATGCCTTCAAATACGGTGTACCACCACACGGTGGTCTTGCATTCGGTCTTGACCGTATCTGTATGCTTATGGCAGGAAGAGACAATATCCGTGACGTAATCGCCTTCCCTAAAGTAAAAGATGCAAGCTGTCTTATGACAGAAGCACCAGGCACAGTAGATCAGAAGCAACTTGATGAATTATTCATCGCACTTCAAGAAGTGACAAAAGCTGAAGAAGAATAAAAATAAAAATGCTAGGCTCCGAGGAGTCTGGCATTTTTTTGTCTAGAAGTATTTTTATAGTGGGAAGAATAATTATAAATGGAGCAATGTGAAAGATATGATTTCTAACGTAATAGTGAGCTGACAAGTAATATTTGATTAATATTTAGATGTGTAATATAATTTTAAATTATAGTTTAAATTTAAAGGGGGATATGGAATGGTAAAAGGTGTAAGGAAGATAAGCTTGTTGATAATGGCACTTTTAATAGGCGGGACATCTACAAGGATTATGGCAACTCAAGCAACTATGATAGCGCAGGAACAAGGCACAAAACAATATATTTGCTTAGAAGGATATAGGTTATACTATGGAGGTATTGAATATCCATGCGTTATATATAAGGAGAAAGATAATTATTTAGTTCCTAAAGAAATTGTTGCTAAAATTAATATGCAGGTAGATTTTAAGTCAGTGCAGTCTATTAAAATAAATAGCAAAGAGTATGTTAATATTAATACATTAGGAAATAACTATAAAATAAATACTTATGATCAGCAAAAAGTAGTATATCTATATGAAGATTTAATAAGTGGTCAAAGTAATTTTACTATAAAAAGTGAAAAGTCGCCTGTTACATGGGAAGCAAAGTATGAAAATGGAAGGTTAGTCTTTGGAATCCAAGAAATACAAGAGCTACCTGATTTAAGAATAACAATGAAGGTTAAGCATAATGGGGCCTATATACAAGGAAAAGAAGCCTATCACAGCGAGCGCGATTTTGAAGGAGATAAGAGTCGAAAATTAAGGACTTGCTATATGAGTAATATTGTAGATTGGAGTACTGCTGATACAGTTACACAGAAGCATGATATAAGTGCTTGTCATATTGAATACATACTAAAGGATGGAATCTATGAGATTGACATAGAGTTAGTAAACAAAGATATATGGGGAGAGTACGGAAATAGTGTACGCGATGACTTAAGTTTTGAAGTGACAATTAAGGATGGCAAGGCTACTTTTGAACATCAACCAGATTATAGACATTCATTCAAGCTATTGCAAGAATTATCGATAGATGTACAAAAAAGGTTTATGAATAAAAATGATTTACTACTCCCATCTGCTGAAGTAGAAAAGCTTAGTAATGATATTGTCAAAGGGTGCACATCAGACTTAGAAAAGGCTCAGAGTATTTATAGATGGATAGTGAAAAATATTCAATATGATAATCAGATGATGAAAGATATATTGAATGGTGAAAAACCAGATGTTAGCCCATTAACAGTGCTAAAAACAAAAACTACTGTTTGCCAGGGATATGCAGAGTTATTTAGATATATGGCAGTATATCAAGGTATTCCAGCAGTAGTACTTGGAAGTGAAATTAGAAACCATGCATGGAATGCTGTATGGATAGATAATGAATGGCGAATATATGATGCAACATGGGGGACAGAATACACGGATTACTCCAATAAGAAATTAGAAGATGACGTACATACTTTTACGGATTTAGAAATATATCAAATATTTTAAAAATATAATACTCTTAGTAAATCCTACTAGGAGTATTTTTTAGATTGTAGTGTAGTTACCGTAATTATTCTAGGTGTTTAAACTACCAATATGTTATAATATCCCAGTAAACATAAAAATACCGTGCAGGGTGGCACGGGGGTTGTAGGAGTTACCTCCCTTGAGGCTTTGAGATAGTTGTTAACTATGTCACAGGCGATAGGGGGTGTTATGACTAGATATGAGTACAAAAGAAAAGAGTGTCCCACCCGACGAAAGTGAACACTCTGATCATAAATAAAGCAATTATTTAACTATTCATAGCCCCGAAAATATAAAACCTTCAGGGAGCAGCAGTGTACCACCACGGGTGCTTTCTTTAATAATAGTATAACACAATTTGTGTAAAAATAAACTATAAAATAGATCAAGTAAGGATGGATTAGCTACCACATAGTGTATAGAGAATATTAAAGAGTACATATACTATTCGTTAGACTACATGGAGGAAAAATTACATGTTACATGGTATGGAAATTAAGATAAGAGAAGAAAATAAGAAAGACTTTGAGACCATTTACGAGGTAGTAAAAGAAGCGTTTGCTACAGCAGAACACTCAGATGGTACAGAGCAGGATTTAGTCGTACGTTTAAGAAAGGGCAATGGCTATGTGAAGGAGCTTGCACTTGTGGCGGTTATAGATGAGACTGTCATTGGGCATGTCATGTTTACAAAGGCACAGATTGTAGAGGGTGACAAGGTGCATGAGACGTTAGCGTTAGCACCGTTGGCAGTAGCAGAAGTTTTCCAAAAGACGGGCGTAGGTACACAACTAGTAGAAGAAGGTTTACGACGTGCGAAGGAGCTTGGGCATAGTCGTGTGATTGTACTAGGTAGTGACGCATACTATCCACGTTTTGGCTTTGAAGAAGCTGCGAGCTTTGGCATCAAGGCACCTTTTGAAGTACCAAGTCCTTGCTTTATGGCAGTGGCTTTAACAGAAGGTAGTTTAGACACAGTAGCTGGTACAGTGGTATACGACAAGGCATTCGGGGTATAAGTATTAAGAAAAATGGAGGTAGCACGATGACGCATATTATACTTAGTGATAACTTAAGAAGCCATATGGTTTGTCATGATAAAGAGTTTTTAGAAGGCTGGGAGAAGACTTTCGAGAGCATTCAAGCAAAGGGAGCTTTTGATGATCTTACAGCGGATGTAGAAAGAATCATCACAACGTTTGAGGAGCCTATAGGTTATAGTATGCTCCTTGAAACCACAGATGAAGATGAGATCGTCTATGCGAAACGCTTAGAGCGTGAACTTTATACACGTTTTGTAAAGGACAAAGAGCCAGGACCTAGCTATCAGGTGATGTGTATTCTTAGGAAGTCCGAGGAGGTAGAAGGGGCCTATGATTTAATCACCATGTATCCAGGTGGCAAATCGGAGAAGGAACCAGAAGATATTCATATACAAGATAAAGAAGAGATGATCAGAAGTCTGCAGTTTTGGAAAGAGAGAGCACTTATCTACAATCCAGCAAATATCGAATCAGGTAGTGAGAAAGACTACTGCCCTTATAAAAACCTCTTTTATTTACTAGAAAAGAACTAAAGAAATACATTGATGTTTAGTTGTTAACTTTTATTTCCATTGACGTCTTTTAATAAGTAATTTCCATAATTTTAGACATGAAAATAGCCAGTGCCTTAGGGTTTAATATAATTGCGAAATCACATCACCCCAAGGAGAACACTGAC
>JBOGBZ010000086.1:0-8594 GCA_051656485.1 Cellulosilyticaceae bacterium | reverse complement strand
TTTCCATGACTTTTATATGTCTCATGTTGGCAGTGACAATCGTTACTTTTTCCAGTGGGATTACGCTTAATCAAGCAATGACGAGTGAACTAGATAGACTCACACCTTTTGATGCAAGCTTTGAATGGAGTCCAGAGAGAAACAAACCAGATATTAGAAATATTAGAGTAGATGAGCAGCTCATAAAAGAGGGTATAGATGTAACCCAATATGCAGATGTGTATGCATCCTATATAGTTTACCAGACACCAATGAAACTAGGAGATTTCTATAAAGGTTACGATATGACTAAAGAATCACCTATTATTCAACAGGTAGGGGCAAATCCAGTAGGGGCCATAGGGGTGTCAGAGTATAACAAAATGCTAGCGTTGCAGGGAATAGAGCCGATTACCTTAGAAGATAATCAGTATATGCTTCAGTCAAGTTTCGTAGAGATCGGACATATTATTAATCATTATTTAGAAGAAGAGGGTACAATAAGTTACAATGGCTACTTACTTGAGCCGAAAGCTACCCAAGTACTTGAACATGTGATGTATGTAAATACGAATAGTGTGCCAGAGTTAAATATTATTCTTCCTGATAAATTGCTTGATACACAGGAAATTGCACAAAGTTTTATCAGCATCAACTATACATCAGAAGAAATGGAAGCAAAACTCATAGAAGATATCGATAGAAAACAACAAGAATTAGAAAATAAGGAAGGTTACGAAGGCGTTACGATTTCTGCTATGACAAAGACAGTAGCCTATGATGCTAATATAGGAATGTCTGCTATGATGACTTATATGACTGTCTATATTTCTATCGTTTTTATGATTACAAGTGCAGCTATACTAGCACTCCAACAACTGACAGCTGCCGAGGACAACAAAGCACGTTATCAATTACTGGGTAAACTAGGGGTTGATAGAAAGGTGGTTAAGCGCGCTTTATTTATCCAAATTGCCATATGCTTCATGATGCCACTTTTCTTAGCCATCATTCATGGTGTAGTAGGTATCTATGTAGCGAATAACATCATTAAAGTATGGGGAGAGATCGATGTATTAGCAGGGATTATCTTCACAGCGCTTATCTTTGTTGTGATTTATGGGGCATACTTCGTAGGGACGTATTGGAGTAGTAAGAATGTGATTAAATAACAATAAAGTTTCAAAAATAATAGCTAATAGTTTGCGTAATAGTGGGGTAGTATAATAATAAATTAATTATTATGACAAGAGATGATATGGAGAAAAGGTATGAAAAAAGGATTGATAATAAAAAGCATATTGATTCTATTAATTGTGGGATTCATTACATCAACTACCTATGCAACTACAGAGACAAGTGATTTAGCATACAAACAAGATATCAAAAAGTATGTGGATCAAATGAATAATATCCGTAAGCAATTTGTAGCAATAGCGGAAAGAGGGTATTTGAATTATCTAGAAGATCAATCTAATAAAGATAATGCAAATACTGTTAAATTATATATACCACAAGTAGAAAAAATAACAAAGGAATTAGAAAAATATGCGAAAGAAGAAAACTTGGGTAAGTTTCAAAAAGTTAATGTAAGGACATTGCTAGGAGCGGCACAATACTTGGAGATTATGGGATATAATCTGGTAGATTATTTAACAGCAACAGAATCAAAAGAGCAATACCAGTACTTTGATTTTCATATACGCATTAATCAATATATAGTGAATATACTAGGTACGATATTGAGCGATCTAAACTAGATGTGAATGGATTAAGTACTGATTAATAGAGAGGGCAGTGATAGCTGAGAGCTAACACTGCCCTCTTTGTCAGTTTGTTTTGAAAAATTATATCGTTTCCACTCAGATAGTGATAAAATCTATATTAGATAAGAAAAAGAGAAAGGAAGTATTACATATGGATATAATTGAATTAATTTTAATGGTAGTAGCAGCCACCATGGCCATAGTCATGCATGAGGTGGCACATGGTTTTGTATCATATAAACTTGGTGATCCTACAGCGAAGGCAGCAGGGCGATTGACACTGAACCCACTGAAACACTTAGATCCGATAGGTACCTTGAGTCTTCTCATTTTGCATTTTGGATGGGCAAAACCAGTACCAGTGAATCCTTATTATTACAAAAATAAAAAGAGGGGAATGGTACTAGTAGGACTTGCAGGACCTGTGACTAATTTTGTATTAGCTTTCCTAAGTATGATTGCTATGCAGCTTATTCTTGTATGGACAGGAGGCTATGCAGATGAGTGGGTAGTACTCCTTTTTAATGGTTTAAATTATAGTGCAATGATTAATGTGACATTAGGTACATTTAACCTTATCCCATTCCCACCATTAGATGGCTCAAAGATTATAGGAGCAATCCTCCCAGATAAGCTATACTTCGGAATGATGCGCTATGACCGTTATGGATACTTTATATTAATGGCACTTATGATGACAGGACTTATGGATAAGCCACTTAATTGGATGATGAATGGAATGCATGAAATATTATGGGGATTGATCAATGTTTTTATGGTTTAGAAGGGATAATATTTGGTATATACTAAAGGGATAGAAGTAGATCAACAAGGAGGAAAAGGATGTTAGATTATGAAAAGCAACTAAAAAGACTTATAAGTTCAGATAAGAAAAAGATTAAATTTAATAATATATGTGGCGATCAACGTTATCAAAACATCCATCCTGTTAAGCAACTAAAAGTCAAACAACTAGTAGAAGAACTAATAAAATTGGATATCAATAAAGAGATAACAAAAATTATTGTGTTTGGAAGTGCAATAAGCTTTCAATGCAGTAGTTATAGTGACATAGATTTACTGGTAATAGGTACTTTTGATTACTTCAGATTACCTATTCATACAAGCAAGTATGGCAAAGTGGATTTGCTGGCTTATAATGAGATAGAATTTGAGGAATTATTACCTGTTACAAGGGTTTTTCAAAAAGCATTAGAAGAAGGAGTGATTCTTTATGAGTAATTATTTTGCACTTGCAAGTTCTGATTTAAGATATGCAAGATTCGGAGTATATACAAGCAATGATGAACTTGATTTAAATATGGCAGGGTATCATATTCATCAAGCTATTGAAAAGATTTTAAAAGGTATGCTAGAAATGCAAGGCCTAGATATGGAAGAAAAGAAATTTAGAACTCATGATTTAGATTATCTAATATCTGAGGTAACGGATGAATCACTTGTACCAGAAACAATCCGAAACAAAATGTATTATATTTCTAGATGGCATAATGCGCCGAGATATAATATTAATATGAGGAGTACCAGAAACATTACAGAAGAATTGTTACTCTGTACGGAGAGCTGGTTAACGGATATTTTGATGGCTATAGATTGTGAAAAAGAAGAATAATAGAAAAGAAAATATGTATAATTGAACCTCTAAAATGTATCCTACAGCTAAGAAGTATGGCCTTAAACTTACAAAAAACATATACTGAATAAAACAAGAGCGAATATGCTAAGGGGGAGATGTGTATGAAGCAGATACTTGTAAATGTAGCAAAATTTATCTTGAAAGTAGGTGTGCTTTTAGGGGTAATAGTAGGAGTAGCTATTCTAATAGCAACTTTTACAGAATCTTCATTAAGTACTGTGCTTTTTGTAGCAGGTGGTATCGCTATCTTTATAGGGGGAATAGGTTCACTAGGAGAATCCCGACGACGTACTGACTTTGATTACTTACATATGCGAAGTATGAGTGCCAATAGCACCATAGATGAGCTAGATAGAGATAGACGGGATAATGATAAGATGGGCGTTTTTCAGCTGGTAATGATGGTAGTAGGTATAATATCACTTATCATAGCAGCTAATGTAAGGTAGAAGAGAACGAGTGCTTAAAAAAATGCTAGATGCGTACAGGAGGGGAGTCAAGTGTTTGATCTTATGATGGGAGTAATGATTACAATACCAATAGGGATTATTTTTATCTACTTAGGCTTTAGGATCTGGAAGAAAGAGCATATTACACTTATCCATGGGTACCATTGGAAAAAGGTATCTAAAGAAGATAAGAAGCCGTATACTGAACAGATGGGAAAGGCTATGTTGCTCATAGGAATAGGTATAATGACTGCTGGTATAATAGATGCGACGATACAACAACCTTATGGTTGGAAGTTCTTTATCCTATGCTTTATTTTTGCTTTTATAAGGATGCACCGAGCACAGAAAAAATACAATGGTAGTTGGTTTTAAAGATGAAGAATCACTAAGGTAAAGGCTTGATAATAATGTTTTCTAGCCAAGGTGGTATAGCATAGCTTTCGATATGCTGAAGCTCGGAAGATACGATACCATTTAAGCCAAGTTGAATAGTAATATGGTCTAGCCCTACTGAGATATGTGCACCTCGGTAGGGCATTGTTTTTAGGTTGATCGTATAGTCATAACCACTGGTAGCGTTTGGGGTACGGTATAAATCGATAAGTTCTACACTATAAGGTGCGATATAGGCACCATCTGATAGATAGTCTTTGTAATAATTAGAAATTTGCTTTTCTACTTCTGGAAAGAGAATAAGAATAAGGGCATCCGTACAGGTAATTTCTTTTGGAACGTATTCTGCTGATGTAGAAGATGTAAAGGTAAGGCAGAGAATAAGGAGAAAGAGTGGTAAGGTAAGTTTTTTGTAAGGCATAAGGGGAACCTCCTAAATATATTGCGTTTAGTATAAGGAAAGAAAGATAGGTTTATGCATAACCAAACGTGTATTTAAAGGAAGAGGTATTACAGGTCGATAAATAGTATGAAAAAATAACAAGAGAAAAGGGAAGCAGAGGGGAACAAAACATGGCAACATGGGTCAGTTATTTTAGAGTAGCAGAGTATTTTAGAACAAAGTTAGATATAGAGGAAGTACCTTTTATCGTAGCAAATATAGGTCCAGACTGTGGGGAACCTAATGAAGATTGGAGTCAGTTTACACCACCAGGACAGGTGACACATTGGCAGACAGGGACAAGTAGAAAAAATATTAATAGTGAAGCATTTTTTGAAACGTATTTGAAAGATAGAGAAACTCTATCTAAACGTCACTACTCTTTTTATATGGGGTATTATCTACACTTACTAACAGATATTGCTTTTATCGAAAATATGTGGAATGAAATGAAGGTAAAATATAAAGAAGAATTAGAAGCAGATAAGGATTTTGTGTGGAAAATGAAAGAAGACTGGTACGACTTAGACCGTCTTTACTTGAAAAAGAATCCTAATTTCCATACTTTTAAAGTATTTGAAGAAGTAGAGAGTTTCCCTAATGATTATCTGGATTATTATTCTGACACAGCTATGATTAGACAGATTAAGTATATTACTTCTTTTTATCAAGAAAGCGAAAGAGATTTAGAAAGAGAATACATCTACTTGACAGAATTGGAAATGAGTACAGCTGTAGATAAGGCATGTGAAGATATAATGCAAGACTTACGAGCAAAAGGCATCTTATAAAAAATAGAATAGTTACTAAAAAGAAAAGCTGCTATGTCATGACGACACAGCAGCTTTTTTGTTCGTTACATCTTGCTTAATAAGTGTATAGATAATAGACATGATAGGTACGCCTAAGAGGATACCAGGAAGGCCTAGAAGTCCACCACCTACAGTTACAGCAAAGATAACCCAAAGGCCAGGAAGACCGATAGATGAGCCTACGACACGAGGGTAAATGATACTACCTTCAAGTTGTTGGAGGACACATAAATAAATAAGGAAGAGTAAAGCTCTTACAGGGTTAAGTATTGCGAGTAAGACGAAAGCTACACCACCACCGATATAAGCACCCATGACAGGGATAAGAGCCGTTACAGCGATGAGTGTACTAATAAGAAGCGAGTACTCAAAGCCAAAGATCTCCATCCCTACAAAGCAAAGCCCACCGATGATACAAGCTTCTACTAATTGTCCTACCACGTACTTACTAAAGATATCAGCAGATAATCTAAAGATGTGCTCAATGCGTGTTGCCCATTTCAGAGGAATATAGGTATAAGTGATTTGTTTTCCTTGTGAAAGGAGCTTTTCTTTACTAGCAAGCAAGTTGATAGATACCACAAGGGCAATAATCCCATTAAAGACGATACTTACTAAACTAGAAGTGATATTAGCAATTTGAGGTACTAAATTTTTAAGTGTTGATAAAGCAAATGTCGCCACATCTTGCATCAAAGTACCAAAGTAATCAAAGAGTTGCGTATACATGGTAGGTGTGATGTTGAATTCTTCGGTAACACGTAGCATAAAGCTTTCAAGATTTTTAATGTATACACCGATATTTGTGAAAAACGTGCTGATACTCACCAAAAGTTGAGGAACGATAAAGGTGAATACAGCAGTTACGGTTACAAAGAATAGTATGTAAGAAATGAAAATAGATAGCCCGTTAACTGTGCTTGATTTCTTAATGACACGGCTAAGGAGTCTTCTAAAAGTAAGCATAGGTTTGTTTAGAATAAAAGCTATAGCAAGGCCTATAAAAAAGGGCGAAAGTATACTTAATCCACGTAAATAAAAGTCATAAATACTATTAAAACGAACGACAATAAGTGCTAGAAGAAAGCAGTAAGTCGCGATAAAACATATTTTTTTGAAAAGATGGTCTTTCATTTTCAAGCCTCCTTTGATAAACTATATATTTAATGTAGACTACTTATAAAGAAAATTCAATAAAACAAGTAAAAAACTTGAAAAAATTACATAAAAGTTTATACTATCAAATAGTAATAAACAAATATGGACGTTAGGAGGGGATTTTTTATGAATGCTCAAGCAAAAAAAGAAGGATTTTTCATTGGACGTATACTTAATGTACTTTTAAGCAGAATGGCTGTAGTAGGCGTGTTATTACTTATACAAATGCTTTTTTTAGGAATGCTTATATGGCAGCTTAGTCAGTACTTTGTCTATATTTATGCAGGATTTGTATTCTTAAGTATGGCAATGGTTTTTTGGGTCATGAATAAAAGAGATAACCCAGAAGTAAAGATACCTTGGATTATTATGATGATGGCATTTCCTATATTTGGAGGGCTGTTCTATCTAATGTTTGGCACAAGTAAAATAGCTCCAAAGACAAAGCATATCGTAGAGGAACTTGCAGAGAAGACTAAGGCGTATGTACCAGAAATGAAACAAACCCTAGAAGAACTAACAGAACGTGAAGAATCAGTGGCATCTCAAAGTCAGTATATCTATAATGTCACAGGAATGGGTGTCTACAAAGATACAACGTGCCAGTATCTAGGATTAGGTGAAGAACTTTTTGAAGCGATGAAAAAAGCACTAAACGAAGCAGAGCACTATATCTTCATGGAATATTTTATCCTAGAAGAGGGTGAGATGTGGGGTGACTTATTAGAAATTCTGGAGCGTAAAGTAAAGGAAGGCGTGGATGTGCGTGTGATGTATGATGACGTAGGATGTCTACAAACACTTCCTAGAGGGTATCATAAGAAACTTGAGGAAAAAGGCATTAAATGCGTAGTATTCAATCCATTTAGAGCACGACTTGCCATCGAGTTACACAACAGAGATCATAGAAAGATTACTGTTATAGATGGCTATGTTGGCTTTACAGGTGGGGTGAATCTAGCAGATGAGTATATCAATGCCTATCCAAAGCATGGACATTGGAAAGACTGTGGACTTTATATGAAAGGTGAAGCTGTATGGGGACTTACTTTACTTTTCTTAGAACTATGGAATTATTATAGACCGATGGAAGCGACATATGAGCAATATATGCCACATGTACACCATCCTGAACCGTTTGAGAGTGATGGCTATGTACAACCATTTGGTGATAGTCCCTTTGATGAAGAGTATGTAGGAGAGTCAGTATACCTCAATATGATTAATCAGGCTACAAAGTATATCTATATTAATAGTCCGTATCTTATTGTAGATAATGAAATGATTACTGCATTTAATTTAGCAGCAAAGCGAGGGGTAGATGTACGCATCGTAACACCACATATAGGCGATAAATGGTATGTGCATATGATGACAAGGTCTTACTATCAGCAACTTATACAGAGTGGTGTGAAGATTTATGAGTATACGCCAGGATTTATTCACTCTAAGACGTTTGTAGCAGATGATAAGGTGGCAGTAATAGGTACCATCAATTTAGATTATCGAAGCCTCTATCACCACTATGAATGTGGCGCATTTTTAGCTTATAACCAAGCGGTTATGCAGTTAAAAGAAGACTTCGAGAAGACATTAGAAGTATGTACATTACAAACAATAGAGGATACCAAGAAGGTCCCTCTTCGTCTTCGTGTGGCTAGAGGCCTCCTAAGACTTATGGCACCATTGATGTAGAGAAATAAAGAAAATACACCTAGAGGAAGGTGTATTTTTTTGTCCCAAAAATTAATTTCATAAAAAAATTTGTAAAAATGATAGATTAGATAGGAAAGAATGTTAAGTATAAGATGAAGAAGCAAAAGAGAGGAAAAAAATATGCGCATAACAGAAGATAACTTTGTTTCTCAAATAGTAAGAGGTAATGAAGAAGCCATAGAGTATGTAATCCAGCAGTATGGTTGGATTATAAAAACA
>JBOGBZ010000085.1:0-4096 GCA_051656485.1 Cellulosilyticaceae bacterium | reverse complement strand
AAAATAATTTACATTCAACTGGCTTCGCCACAAAATTTGACGTTTTTGTCAATGATTTTAGCGAAAAAAATGGGGTGATTTTTAAAATATAGGAATTGAAAGCCTTGAAAAATAAGGGTTAGAAATTCCGAGAATTTATATATTTTAAGGGGAGGATATCATGACATCGTCAGATATTTTAATGTTGTTTGGAGGGTTAGGTTTATTTTTGTACGGTATGAAAATGATGAGTACTGGGCTAGAAGTTGCTGCTGGGAATAAGCTAAAAACTATTTTAGAAAAGCTTACGTCTAATCGTATTCTAGGTGTAGTCGTTGGGGCTGTCATCACTGCCATCATCCAGAGTTCTTCTGCAACCACAGTTATGGTAGTTGGGTTTGTTAACTCAGGTCTTATGTCTTTATCTAGGGCTGTATGGATCATTATGGGGGCTAATATTGGTACGACCATTACTGGTCAGCTGATTGCCCTAGATGTTGGTGCCTTAGCGCCTATCTTTGCCTTTATAGGTGTCGTCATGGTCGTTTTCTTTAAGAATAAGAAGACCAATTGTATCGGAGAGATCATCGCCGGTCTTGGTATCTTATTTTTAGGAATGAATTTGATGAGTGATGCGATGTCACCTCTTCGTGACTCCGAGACTTTTGCTCATCTTATGACTAGCTTCCAGAATCCTCTCCTAGGCATTCTTGCTGGTGCACTTTTCACTGCTGTTATTCAGAGTTCTTCTGCTTCCATCGGTATCTTGCAAGCTCTTGCTTCTAGTGGTGTCATCGGTCTAGGTAGTGCTGTCTACGTCTTATTCGGTCAAAATATCGGTACTTGTATCACTGCTCTTCTTGCTTCTATTGGTACAAATAAAAATGCTAAGCGCACCACACTGATTCACTTTATGTTCAATATTATCGGTACACTTATCTTTGTGCCGCTCTGTATGCTGACGCCACTTACTGACTGGATTATCACGACTGCACCGACTAATGTTGCTTCTCAAATTGCCAATATGCATACTTTATTTAACATTGTCACAACCTTGATTCTTCTTCCTTTTGGTATGCACCTTGTAAAGCTTGCCATAAAACTTTTACCTGGCGAAGAAAGATCTTCAAATCTCAAACATTTAGTTTTTGTAGATGAACACAATATGGGGTCGATTGCTATCGCTACTACTCAGCTTACCAAAGAAGTGTACCATATGTTTAATCTCGCAAATTCAAATTTCCAAAAAGTTTTTTATGCGCTTCTTCACAACAAAGCTTTAGACCAAGCATCTATCATCGAGAATGAACAATACCTAGATACCCTTAATACAGAAATAACCCATTATGTCTCCAGAGTTTCTTCTTACAGTTCTTCTGAATCAGATGCTAAAACCTTGAGTTCGCTTTTTAAATTGACTGCTGATATCGAACGCATTGGGGACCATGCTTTTAATATTTTTGAAGACATCCAAATCATTCGCGAGCAAGGCATTCATCTTTCGGATACCGCTATCCAAGAACTCACTGAGATGCATGCTATTCTTTCAAACAGCTTCGATATTATTCATAAAGCAAAGATCGAACATCTTTCTGAAGACTTGAAGTCTATTTCTTATGCGGAAGATCAGATTGATATGATGAATGAAGAGTTCAGAGCGAATCTTATGATTCGGATGAATAAGCAATTATGCAGTGCCGAATCTTCATTTGCTTATAGTCAGATGCTCATAGATATCGAGCGTATTTCAGACCACTTACTAAATATCATCCAAATACTTCACGGATCCTATCTCGTCCTGAACCAAGGCGATTAGTTTTATAAAAAAAAGAATGCAACCCGTTTATTTACAAACGAGCTGCATTCTTTTTTGATTTTACGCCATAATGACTTTGCCTTGTAACCAGCAGGTTCCCATAAAGCGCATCCCAATACTTGGCATACCCACCAATGTATCTTTATGAATCATAATCTCTAAAGGCATATCGTTGACACTTAATGTAAAGACGTACATCTCTTCCTTCGTGTCTTCATTACATCTTTCTTGAATTCTTATGATCTCACCTAATATGGCATATGTAGCATCTTCTAAAGTTACTGGAATAAAGTATCCGCTCATAATTGATAAGAAGTCTTCTTCTTTTAAGCGTTCCTTTAGTTGATTATCCATTTCTCGCTCTTCTTTTTCCAATATTTCTTTCGCCTCTGTATCGCCTTCTTTCATTCTTTGGAGCATGAGTCTGAGCTTTTCACGTTCTTCTTTCTCGAAGCTTTCCTCTTCCTCATCTTTTTGTATCGGCAATACGATGGTACCTTCTGATGCCAGTGCTGCTACATTTACATGTGTGCATACTTTCTTTTGCTTTTTCTCTTCTAGATATTCTACGACGTTTTGTAGCCAGAAGATTAATTGCATACCCGTTTCTTTTTCTTCACAGATCACGTAGTAGGCACTTGTATCATCTACACCTTCTATTTCTACATCTATTACTTTCATATCCTTATCTGCTATCACATATGGTTCACAATCATATACATCTAGCTTAGGATTTTTCTTACTTTTCTTTACTGCTACTCTGGCCATAACATATGTATTTGGTGCTACTTGCTTAATGTATTCTGCTAATAAATGTTTATCGTCTAATTGCATTGCTTTTTGGAAGGTTGGCTTTTCCAACACATCCGATAATATATCTTCTAATGTATAGGTATCTTCTAACTTCGAAAACCCTATGCTTTTTAGTGGAGATTCCATTTTCATTCCTCCTCTCCATAGCTTATATTTTATTATACATACCTCAAACACCCCTTGCAAGTATGTCCTTCTCCCAATATGTTTCCATTTACTTCTATTTAATATATTCTACTGCTATTTAGAAAATACGTTTTCCCTTTATAAGCAAGAAAAGGTGGCTACCAGAACTTCGAGGTAACCACCCTTTCTTTTACATTGGATTCACCCAGTACCCTGCCCGTCCACACTTTGGACATTTCACGGAATTACTAGCTGTGGTGTCATAAAGCCCTTGAACACCTATTGGCATCACTCCATCAAAATGTTGTAACATCATGGTGTCTAATGTATTGGAAAATCTCTCGACACCGGTCATGTCATAACCACAATACCCACATTGATACTGTTGCATAAATAATCGTCCCTTTCCTTATTTGAATAAGGATAGTTTTTTCTTTTTCACAAATTTTATTCTTTTTTTGGAAATAGTAGTATAATAAGTGTAAATCTATTTAAAGGAGGGACAACTATGTCTTTTATTATTGCAGCTGACTCTAACTGTGATTTATCCTCGCAATACATACAACAGCATCATATTCATTTATTTCATATTCTTGTACAGTTAGATGGCAGTGAAATACCCGATGACCTAGGCATTACTTGTAGTCATCAAGATTTTTATAGCAAGCTTCGTCAAGGCTCTTTACCTACTACCGCTCAGGTAAACTTACTTGATTTCAAGGAACAATTCCTACTTTGGGCAGAAGCTGGTACACCTGTGATTTACCTGGCTTTCTCTTCTGGACTAAGTGGCACCTATCAGGCTGCCTGCCTTGCACGTACTGAAGTTTTAGAGGTTTATCCTGAGGCTGACATTACTATTATCGATACCCGCGCGGCTTCAAGTGGTTGTGGGCTTCTCATTAACTACGCTGTTAATATGCGCGAGGCTGGCCATTCTCCTAAAGAAGTCATAGACTTTATCGAGACAACGAAAGACCAGCTGGTTCATGTCTTTACCGTAGATGACTTAGGCCATCTTCATCGAGGTGGTAGACTTTCTGCAAGCGCCGCTTTAGTAGGTTCCCTACTTCAAATCAAGCCTCTACTTTACGTAGACACTGAAGGTCATCTAGCACCTTATGCCAAGTACAGAGGTCGAAAAAAAGCCCTTCGTGGTCTGGTAGATCATTTCCGTGATTTAGCTACTGACTCGAATCAGCCGGTGATGATCTCTCATGGCGATGCTCTAGAAGATGCAAACTTTGTCGCATCGCTTCTTAGAGATGAATGCGGCGTTACAGATATTACCATCAATTATATAGGTCCTGCCATCGGTTCTCATGCTGGTACGAATACAATTGCTTTATTTTTTATTGGTGC
>JBOGBZ010000084.1:0-10606 GCA_051656485.1 Cellulosilyticaceae bacterium | reverse complement strand
GCTATAAGTTCAGATAAAGAAAAGCGTATCGCTTTAAAATACGCAAAATCATTGATGTCATCAGTTGACAAAATGTGAGATATTCAATATAATTTTAATCAAATAAGCATATGACAACCAATACCAAGTATATATATAGAATAATAGCTAGGAAGAGGAGTAGTATTTAAATAAGGGTTTTCAGAGAGGAAAGCAAATGGTGGGAGCTTTCTAATACCTATTTATTGAAGCAGCCTCGGAGCTTACGTTTTGAAAGTGAAGTAGGGACGTACGGATGACCGCGTTAGAGGTTTTAAAGGTGATGCCTGCAAAAGTAGGTGTAACTAGGGTGGTACCGCGAGAAACCTCGTCCCTAATTAGGGATTGAGGTTTTTTATTTTGCGCATTTTTAAAGGAGTGGAAAGATGCATTTACTCAGTGTAGTCAATTCAGAACAACCTTTAGATGCCCACTATATACCCAAAAGGCTCGTGTGGGATCCAGTGATGCGTATATGGCTTGCAAAAGAAGCCTATGAGGCTTTTTATCAGCTTTCTAGACACATGCAGCAAGATGGTGTTGCGGCGATACAAGTAGCGGATGGCTACAGATCCTATGCACATCAAAAGCAAATGTATGAGAAAGAATGCTTAAAGTATCATTACAAGCGTTATGCACAGCATTTACCCATGGAGCATACTGCTGTGAAACCGCCAGGGACTTCTGAACATCAATTAGGAACAGCCTTAGATTTTAGGTTTACCAACCTAGAGGAACAAAGCCAGTGGTTAATGCAGTATGCAGGAGACTATGGCTTTGTGTTAAGAAATCCTGAAGATGTGCTATGGCACTATCGGTATATAGGTGTTGGTCATGCTAAAAAAATAGCTAAAATGAATATGTGCTTAGAAGAATACAGTAGATTGTACCAACAAAAAAAGATGAAATAGATACTTAGGAGGATATAATGAAAGCATACGGACTTAATGAATTAAGAGAAATGTATTTAAGCTTTTTTGAATCAAAGATGCATCTTCGTATGAAGAGCTTCCCTGTTGTACCTCAAAACGACAACAGTTTATTACTTATTAACGCAGGTATGGCACCACTTAAGCCTTACTTTACAGGTCAAGAAGTACCACCAAGAACACGTATCACTACATGCCAAAAATGTATTCGTACAGGGGATATCGAAAACGTAGGAAAGACTGCACGTCACCTTACATGCTTCGAGATGCTTGGTAACTTCTCATTTGGAGACTACTTCAAAGAAGAAGCGATCGCTTGGGCATGGGAATTCATCACAGAAGTAGTAGGTATTCCACTAGAGCGTCTGTTTGTATCTGTATACGAAGAAGATGAAGAAACAGCACAAATCTGGATGAATAAAATGAATCTTCCAAAAGAAAAAATCTTCTACATGGGTAAAGAAGACAACTTCTGGGAAGTAGGGATTACAGGACCATGTGGACCATGTTCAGAGATCTACTTCGACCGTGGTGAGCAGTATGGATGTGATTCACCAAATTGTACAGTAGGTTGCGAGTGTGACCGTTACATCGAGTTCTGGAACTTAGTATTTACACAATTTGACCGTCAAGAAGATGGCACATACGTACCACTTCCAAAGCCAAATATCGATACAGGTATGGGTCTAGAAAGACTTGCAGTCATGATGCAAGATGTAGGCACTGTATTTGATGTAGATACGATCAAAGCGATCCGTGACCACGTATGTGAGCTTGCAGGTGTAACTTACGGTACAGATGATAAGCAAGATGTATCTATTCGCGTTATTACAGACCATATCCGTTCAGTAACCTTTATGGCATCTGATGGGGTACTTCCATCAAACGAAGGCCGTGGCTACGTTATGAGAAGACTTCTTCGTCGTGCAGTACGTCATGGTAAGCTTTTAGGAATCAAAGGCTTATTCCTTCAAAAAATCGTTGAAACTGTTGTGGCAAACTCAAAGCATGAGTACACAGAATTAGAAGACAAATACGATTACATCGTGAAGCTTCTTACAGTAGAAGAAGAAAACTTCAACAAAACAATCGAGCAAGGTTTAAATATCCTTAAAAATCACATTGAAGCATTAGAAGCAAAAGGCGAAAAGACACTTGATGGTGTTGCATCATTCAAACTTTACGATACTTATGGTTTCCCTATCGACTTAACACGTGAAATCCTTGAAGAAAAAGGCATGAGTGTAGACGAGGAAGCTTTCAAAGAAGAAATGGAAAAACAAAGAACACGTGGACGTGATGCACGTGGCGAGACAACTTACATGGGTAGTGCAGAAACTGTATTCCACAAACTTGATGCAAACCTTTCAACGACATTTGTAGGTTACAACAATCTTGTAGCAGAAGGTGAAATCACAGCCCTTACAAGTGAGACAGAAATCCTTACAAAAGCTGAAGTAGGTATGGACGTATGTATCGTTGCAAAAGAAACACCTTTCTATGCTGAGAGTGGTGGTCAAGCAGGTGATACAGGTGTCATCACGACAGCTACTGGTAAAGTAGAAGTGACACATACAACAAAAGCAATTGGAAATAAGTTTGTACACCATGGTAAAGTAGTGGAAGGTACAGTAGAAGCAGGGCAAATGGCTACATTCGCAGTAAATGCAGCTGTAAGACTTGATTCAGCACGTAACCATAGTGCGACACACCTTCTTCAAAAAGCACTTCGTGACGTTGTAGGAGGCCATATCGAGCAAGCGGGTTCTAATGTAACAAAAGACCGTTTAAGATTCGACTACACACACTTCGAAGCTTTAACCTTAGAGCAAATCCAAGAAGTAGAAATGATCGTTAATGAGAAGATTCTTGAAGCAATGGGTATTGCGATGGAAGAAAAAGCAATCGACGAAGCAAGAAAAATGGGCGCGACAGCATTATTTGGTGAGAAATACGGTGATGTGGTACGTGTTGTTGATATGGGTGGTTACTCTGTAGAGCTTTGTGGTGGTACACACGTAACGAATACTGCTCAGATTGGTACTTTCAAGATTGTATCAGAAACAGGTGTAGCAGCAGGTGTAAGACGTATCGAAGCAGTAACAGGTCGTGGCGCAATCGCATATTATACACAAGTAGAAAAAACACTTAATGAAGTAGCGGGCGCACTTAAAGCGAAGAAAGATGGTATTGTAAAGAAAGTAGAGACACTTCTTGCAGACCAAAAAGCACTTCAAAAAGAAAACGAAAAACTTCATGCACAAATTGCAAAAGCAGAAGCAGGCAATGTACTTGATCAAGTAACAATGCTTGGTGAGTTAAAAGTGCTTGTAACAGAACTCCCATCACTAGATATGAATGGCCTTAGAAATATGGGCGATACATTAAAAGATCAACTTGGTGAAGGTGTTGTGGTACTTGCAAGTCATGTAGAAGATAAAGTAAGTCTTGTAGCAATGGCTACAAAAGCAGCAGTAGATAGTGGTATTCACTGTGGTCAAATCATTTCACAAGTTTCAAAAGTTGTAGGTGGTGGCGGTGGTGGCCGTCCAAACATGGCTCAAGCAGGTGGAAAAGATATGGCGAAAATTGCTGAAGCGCTTGATTTAGCTAAGGAAATTGTCGCTTCACAGTGTAATAAATAGTAATTGGTATAAAAAAACATGCAGAAGGTATTGACGTACGGGGTAAAGTGCCTTATAATTTATCATAGTGCTTTAATCTTTTCTCCGTACAAATTGCATAAAGCACGACACTGCAGCCGGAGGGAGGGAAAGAAATGTCAGAGGTTACTGTTCGCGAAAATGAATCTTTAGATAGTGCTCTTCGTCGCTTTAAAAGAAATTGTGCTAAAGCAGGTATCATGCAAGAAATTCGTAAAAGAGAACATTACGAAAAGCCAAGTGTGAAACGTAAAAAGAAGTCAGAAGCAGCGCGTAAGAAAAATAAACAATACTAAAATATTGTTTATAAAGAGCAGATTAAGTAAGAACACACAAATCCTAGAAACTTTATTGTTTCTAGGATTTTTTGTTATACAAAAAATGGTATACATCAGATGGTACAAGCATACTATAGACGTGAAGGGGGAGTATGCGATGAAGAAGAATAAACCGAATGCAAATAAAATCAAAAAAATAAAGGTGCCCTTAATAGATCGCGTGACAGACGGCTTAGACCTACCTAAAGAAACGTTTTATGACATGCCTTACATCACGCTACTTGGCAATAAAGAAATACAAATTGAAAATTTCATAAGTATACTGGCGTATACTGAAGAACACATTCGTCTGAAAACACAGTGTGGGACCCTTATGATAGAGGGAAAGAAATTAGAAGCTAAACATATGAATAGTGAATCCATGTGTATTAGAGGAGCGATTACGGGAATCGCTTTTACACGTTAGGGGGCGGGGAATTTGTTATTATCAATATGGTATTATTTAAGGGGCTATGTTATAGTAGAAGTAAGTGGTTATACGTTAGATAAATTTATAAGACTTGTGGTAAGTAATCATATTTTTCTATGGAAAGTTGTAGAAAGAGATGGAAAGTTGTATATGCATACAACAATAGATGGATTCAAACGCATGAAGCCTTATGCACATAAAAGTAGATGTCGGATGAAGATTTTGAAAAAGAAGGGATTACCTTTCCTTTCTTTTCGCTATCGTAAACGATGGCTTTTTGGCATAGGAAGTTTGCTTTTTGCCATAGGACTTTATACCCTATGCTCATTTGTATGGCTTGTAGATGTAACGGGAAATGACCGTTTACAAACCATAGATGTGATTCAGCTCTTGTCAAAAGAAGGGTACGGCGTAGGGAAGTTAAAAGGGAGCCTAGACCTTAGACAAGCTGAGAAGGTGCTGATGAACGCTTACCCAGAGATTGTATGGGTAGGGATTCAGTTTGAAGGGACTAAAATGGTGGTACAAGTATCGGAATCTGTACTCAAGCCACCTACTAAGGAGAAGGGTGCACCTTGTGATTTAGTAGCCAAACGTGATACGCTCATTACCTATATTGTAGCGGACACAGGTATGCCAAAAGTTAAAGTAGGCGATACTGTTAAAAAAGGTGAAGTGCTTATCAGTGGAAGCATTCCTTTGCAAGATGAACAGAGCAGTCTTTATTTTACAGAGTCTAGAGGTGTGGTTAAAGGGAAGACAGGCTATAGTCTTAAAGCCACAATGCCCCTCACCAAAATACATAAAGTATATGAAAATGAAGTTGCTACTTCTTATCGTATAAAATTATTTGAAACGGTCATTCCTATTTATACAAGTAAGAAGGCGTATACGACTTATGATACTTTAGTAACAGCCAACCAATTACGTCTAACAGATATGTTCCCTCTACCTTTTTATTTCGAAAAAGTACAAAAAGTACCTTATAAGGCAACTTATAAAGAGGTGACGGAAGAAGAAGCGAAAGACAAGCTTTTAGGTGCGCTTTATGATGAATTAAGAAGTATGCTAGGAAAAGACGCAGTGATTCTTAAACAGGAGATGCTCTACAGTGAGGAAGATGGGCAGATGCTAGCAGAATTGAATGTAATCGTAGAAGAAAGCGTGAGTATAAGTCAACCTTTAACAAATGAAAATACTATGTTACCTGAATCAGGAGAGACAGAAGGAGTAGGTGAGTAATGCACATAAGCGAAAAGAAAATACAAGTTCCAGTAAGTTATATGGCAGGACTTTTTGGGCAGTTCGATCATCATATTAAATTGATAGAGAAAGCGTTAAATGTCCATTTCGTCGTGAGAGGTGAAGATATTAAAATCTCAGGACAAGAAAGAGACATTACACTTGCAGTAAAAGTTGTGAAAGAACTTGTAAAAGTAGCAGAAAAAGGGGATGTGATAGACCAACAAGTGGTGGAATACACCTTAGAGTTGGTAGGGAAACAGCGTGAAGAAGAATACGAGAAAGCAACCCAAGATGTCATTGCCCTTACTTTCGCTGGAAAACCAATCAAGGCAAAGACAATCGGACAAAAACAATATATAGACAGTATCCGAAAAAATATGATAGTATTTGGTATAGGGCCAGCGGGTACAGGTAAGACTTACCTTGCCATGGCAATGGCAGTGAATGCTTTTCGTAAAAATGAAGTAAGCAAAATCATTCTGACCCGTCCAGCGATTGAAGCAGGTGAAAAGCTCGGGTTTTTACCTGGGGATCTTCAAAGTAAGGTAGACCCTTACTTAAGACCGCTTTATGATGCATTATTTGAGATTATGGGTGCAGAACAATTTGAGAAGAATATGGAAAAGGGCGTCATCGAGGTTGCGCCGTTAGCTTATATGAGAGGGCGTACGCTAAGCAATGCTTTTGTGGTATTAGATGAAGCACAAAATACGACACCTCAGCAGATGAAGATGTTTTTAACACGTTTAGGATTTAATTGTAAAGCAATCATTACGGGGGATATGACCCAAGTAGACTTACCATCAGATAAGCAAAGTGGTTTAAAAGAAGCGACACGTGTCTTAGGACAAGTAGAAGGTATTCGTTTTTCTTATTTAGACCGCAATGATGTGGTAAGACATCCATTGGTACAAAAAATAGTAGATGCTTATGATGTATTTGAACAAACGAAAAACACCCAGAAAAAATAACCGCTAGCAGTAGCGGTATTTTTTGAACAAGAGGAGGCAAGGGGATGAAGAAACAAAATAGATGGGAAATACTTTTTGTTATTATTGCTTTTATTACCACCTTTTACATCGTCACAACCAGTGACTTTTTTGGAAAGAAATTCTCCATAGAGGTGGGGCAAATCGCCACAGAAACCATTTATGCACCTTTTCAAGTGGAAAATGAAATGGCGATGGAAAGAAAAAGCAAGCAAGTGGAACTGACTGTGCCTCCAGTTTATAAGATGAATGACAAAATACAGGAGTTGGGTGTGGCAAACATTGAACTACTATTTACGTATGCAAATACCATTAAAAGTACGTCTATTGCAGAGCAGTTTAACGTAAGTCCTATTTCTTTGCTACAAAACAAGTCGCCTATTCCTCTTTATGAAGATGAGTACAAAACATTGATGGGACTTTCTATAGAGCGCTTAGCATTGATGGAAGAGTCGATTATGAACTTGTTTACAGAACTACTTAGTGTAGGGGTAAAGGAAGATGAAAGCAAAGCTTTAGAAGTACGCAATGCTTTAGAGAAGACAGATCTGAATGTGGTGGAGCAGAAGGTTGCGTATGAGATTTTGACATCTCAAATCAAGCCAAATATCATTATGGATGAAGTTGCCACAGAAGAAGCAAGGCGCATTGCGAGAGAAAGTGTGGAGCCTATCTACGTACTGCAAGGCGAGATGATTGTCGCGCAAGGAAGTCGTATTACGGAAGAAGTATACCAGATCTTAAGCAAAGTCGGCTTTCTAGATGAAGAAGATGAAAGTAACGCCATACAGTTCTTTGGCCTACTGATGTTTATGCTTCTGATGGTGCTGTTTTTAAGTCGGTACTTCAATGAGCATAAGGTACTTGGGCAATTAAAGTTCAGACAGACAAGTCTTATATTTATTGTGTATATGCTGAGTCTGGTGATTGTGCGTTTATTTATGCCACTAGAAGTGATCTATATTCCACTAAGTATAGGTGCTATGCTTATGGCGATTTTGATTAAAAAAGAGATTGCCATTATTATGCATCTTATTCTCGTGATTATCAGTGCCATTGCATGTAAAGGTGATATTATCTTTATCCTGTATGTCTTGATGACAGGTGTTATTGGTATTATGATTGTTGCTTCCATGCAGCAACGTAAGCAGACGATGAAATGTGCCCTTTTAGTAGGTGCTTTACATATGTTAATCTATATCTCACTTAATCTTGTGGTAGGTGTAGATATCGAGCCTAGACTGCTTATACGAGGTGGACAAGCCTTTGCAGTAGGTCTTGTAGAAGTGGTATTGGTAGTAGGAAGTTTACCATTGTGGGAAGCTGCATTTGGGTTTATCACACCGATACAGCTTTTAGAACTTACCAATCCCAACCAACCGGTCTTAAAGCGTTTGCTGATTGAAGCCACAGGTACGTATTACCATAGTTTGTTGGTGGCTAATTTAGCAGAAGCAGCAGCCAGTGATATTGGCGCCAATACATTGCTAACACGTGTAGGCGGGTATTATCATGATATTGGAAAATTACAATCAAGTAATTATTTCAAAGAAAATCAAGTAAGAGATAATCCTCATGATTATATGGATCCCAAATCAAGTTGTGATATTATTTTATCCCATGTAACTTCTGGTGTTGAAATCGCAGAGACGTATAAACTACCGAAATGTGTCAAAGATATGATTAGACAACATCATGGTACAGGCATCATCCAATTTTTCTATGTGAAGGCAAAAGAAATGGATGAAGAAGTGCTTTTAAAGGATTTTCAGTACCCGGGGCCTAAGCCGCAGACACGTGAAGCTGCACTTATTATGTTAGCAGATGTTGTAGAGGCTACAGTTCGGGCGATGCAGCATAAGATAGGTACTGAGGTAAGTGTAGAAGACGTTGTACGTAAGATGGTAAAACAAAAGTTAGATGAAGGACAGTTAGATGAATGTCCACTTTATATTAGTGATATTGAAAAAATCATACATTCCTTTACCCATATGTTAAAAGGGATGTATCATGAACGTATCGAATACCCAGAGAAGAAAGGTTAGAAAAATGGCATTATATTTAGAAGATGATTATGGCTTTTTTGAGAGCCAGCCAGGTTTACTAGAAAAAGTAGAAGCAGTAGTCAAAGAAGTACTTAAGGTAGAGCAAGTACCGTATGAGACAGAGATTAGCTTAACGGTAGCTGATAAAGAAGAGATAAGAGAAATCAATCAGACATACCGTGAAATTGATAAGGCAACAGACGTCTTATCTTTCCCTCAGATTGAGCCTATGGCAAATGGTGTGATTGAGTGGGATGAACTAGATGAGACGATGTATATGAATCTAGATACAGATGAACTGATGCTAGGTGATATCGTCCTTTGTCATGAAGTGGCAAAAGAGCAAGCTGAAAGTTATGGACACTCTTTTGAAAGAGAAGTCTGCTTTTTAGTGGCTCATAGTATGTTTCATTTACTAGGCTATGATCATATGAATGAAGAAGATGAGAAACTGATGATCGCAAAACAAGAAGAAGTGCTTAAAAATTTAGGTCTTACAAGATAGGAGGACATCATATGGACGAACAAAGAAAATTACTTATCGAAAAAGCTAAAGAAGCAATGGCACGTGCTTACGCACCTTACTCTAAGTTCCAAGTTGGGGCAGCAATACTTACAGAGGAGGGCGAAGTGTACACAGGATGCAATGTAGAGAATGCATCTTTTGGAGCGACAAACTGTGCAGAGCGTACAGCTATTTTTAAGGCTGTATCTGATGGCGTAAGACGCATTAAGGCAGTGGCTATTGTAAGCAGTAGCAAGGAGTTTACTTATCCTTGTGGGATTTGTAGACAGGTTATTGGCGAGTTTATGCCACAGGGAGAGATTATCCTTGAAAACGCAGCGGGAGAGATTAAAGTTTATGCATTTACAGAACTTTTACCTTTCCACTTTACACAAGAAGACTTAAACAAATAAGGAGACTATTATGAAACAACCATTTAAATCAGGCTTTATATCTATTATCGGGAGACCAAATGTAGGGAAATCGACACTTATGAATCGTCTTGTAGGCGAAAAGATTGCCATCATGTCAAATAAGCCACAAACAACAAGACACCGTGTACAGACTATTTTAACTACAGATGCGTATCAAGCAATCTTTATCGATACACCTGGTATTCATACACCACAAAACAAACTAGGTGAGTACATGGTAAAGGCAGCGCATACAACTCTAAACGAAGTAGATATATTATTCTATTTAGTTGAAGCAGAAGCAAAAATAGGAAAGCTTGATAGCGAGATTATTGAGAGACTAAATGGGATTAAGACACCTATCTTTTTATGTATCAATAAAATCGACTCTGTATCAAAAGAAGTAGTGGCAGAAACCATTGCGAAGTACCAAGAACGCTTAAACTTTAGTGAGATTATTCCTATATCAGCTTATGAAGGCATCAATGTAGACTCACTTCTAAAATGTATCGAGAAATATTTACCAGAAGGTCCACAGTTCTTCCCTGGCGATATGCTGACAGACCAGCCAGAGCGTCAAATCGTAGCAGAACTTATCCGTGAGAAAGCACTTCATTTACTTGATAAAGAAATTCCACATGGTATTGCAGTGGAAATTGACACAATGAAAGCAAGAAAAAATGGTGAAATGGTGGATGTAGAAGCGACAATTATTTGTGAGAGAGACTCACATAAGCGCATCATCATTGGTAAGCAAGGTGCTATGATTAAAGACATCGGTAGTAAAGCACGCTTTGATATCGAACGTCTTTTAGGCTCTAAAGTGTACTTAACACTTTGGGTAAAAGTAAAGAAAAACTGGCGTGATAGTCAGTTCCTTCTTAAGAACTATGGATACGATAACCGAGAAAAGTAAATCGTCAAGGTACCAAGGATTGGAAGTTTTTTTGTAACATATTTTAGGTCTTTTAACACAATCTATTAGTAGAAAGTATAGATTGGGGGCATTAAAATGATCAATAATCTTTGGAAGTGCTTTGAGACCACAGGTG
>JBOGBZ010000083.1:0-5006 GCA_051656485.1 Cellulosilyticaceae bacterium | reverse complement strand
ATTTGTACGTTGAGTACTTTTGAATTTTGAAGGATAAATATAGAAAATATACAATTCACAGATTATAATAGATTTAAGAGAGGCAGTGACTACAAGTTTAGACAGCCACTGCGATAGCAGTTTAGTTCAATAGATATTTTGTCAATATACGGAATTTAAAAGGAGTTGGGGATGTATGAAAAAACAACTAATCATTATTGCTGACATGGAAGGTGCATCAGGAATATTTGAGGATAATCGAAAGGCTATGATTCATGGGTCAGCCGAATGGGAGGCGTATGGACGTGAGCACATAACATCTGATGTATTAGCAGTATGTGACGCAGCAAATGAATTTGGGATTGATGAAATACTTATTTACGATGGTCATTTTGCGGGGAATCCAGAGTATAATATTTCAGAAGAAAAACTCCCTTCAAATGCACGTTTTTTTGATACGCCTGATAGATGTTTTTATTGGCGTAGAATTAGAGGTCAGGCAGAATGGAATCCATTTGGAGTTATTACAGTAGGACAACATTCCAGATATGGAGAAAAAGATGCATATTTTCCACATACAATTCAGAGCCCACCTTTAAAAAAATTTAGAGTAAATGATATTCATATTGCTGAGATTGGAATGGGAGTATTGAGTTTTAGTGGAGTCAAATACATAGCTAATATTGGATGTAAAGCTTCAATGAAAGAGGCCCTTGAACTAAGCGATACAGTAACCACAATATCGGTAAAAGATAAATCCTGCGGTTGGGAGCCAACTGTATCAGAAGCTTATACAATAATTAAAGATGGAGTATTAACAGCATTAAAAGGTAGTGCCCATAAAAAAGCCGTTACACTAAAAGCTCCGTTCAAGTTTTCATTGAGTTTAGTAGAAGGTTATTATTATGAAATTCCTAATGAAATTACATGGAAAGGTAAATTCGAAGGGAATACAGCCTTTTGGGATGCACCTGACATAGAAATTGGACTAGAAATATTTAATTATGTACGAGAACTAATAGTGAAAGTAGATAAAAGACTATAATCATATTCTTTTATCTATGCAAATAGTTATTCCTTTCCTTGAAGCAGTCCTATAATATCTTAGGACTGCTTTATATGTTTATCCTCAGTATAGCCTAACATAACCCTATTTTTCATCTTAAAAAGCCTAGGGATCACGACATCCCTAGGCTTTTTGTCTTTATACATGATGAATCACCATGCCAAAGAAGAACAAAAATAATTTTATAAGTACAGTATACCACCGAAAAGTGATTTGTAAACCTAACGCTATAGGTTTAACTTTTTAGAGGTTGCCAATTTTACTTTAGCGGGTATACTAGTAGTAGATAAATAACGTTATAACCACTAATCGAGGATCTTACAACTTATGAAAAAGATTTATAATGATGAACTTCTCAATAAATACCTTGCTAAAGATGAAATCCATAAATTCTTCTCTCCAAAAATCTTAGAACGCTTCGAGCTTTTTACCTTCGAGGAAGATGAAATGATTATGATGGAGGGCTACTGTTCTGACTACCTGTATTTTATGACCAGTGGCAAGGCAAAGGTCTATGCCTACTCTCCTTCAGGTAGTATCATGCTCCTATCCTTTGTTGAGCCTTTCCAGCTCATCGGTGAGTCTGCTTCGCTATGGGGCAAGGAAGCCATTGCTAATGTACAGGCTGTCACCCCAGGTACTTGTATCGGTATCTCCCTTAAGAAATACCGTCATCTACTTCTTGAAGATAGCACCTTTCTACGCCACACCTGTGAGATGCTAGCAAAGAAGCTCCATATCTGCAACACTGTATTTGGGCGTATCTTCCTAAGCCCTATTGAGAATAGGCTTGCTTTCTATATCATCCAGACATCCGATGGACAAGTATTTTCTAATAACCTTACCGAATGTGCGGAGATATTAAGTACTAGTTATCGCCATCTCCTACGTGTACTCAATACCTTCTGTAGTAATGGTATCCTTCAAAAAAAGGGCAAGGAATACCTTATCACCAACTACGAAGAACTCAAGAAACTTTCTGAGCATATGGATGAACTTTAAGTTTATCTTCTCTCAACTTAAAAAGCTGATAACTCATGGTAAATACCTGCGTTATCAGCTTTTTTCTATCTAAATTTTACTTTGGTTAACAGGCGTTTATCTTGCTCCGCTCCTACTGCTCTCACTTCTAGTCTTCCATTCTGTAAGTTACAGTCGTTGAACGCACTATTACTTTCAAAACGTACCACACCTTCGCCTTCATCTACACCTGAGAAGGATAGGTTTGCTGCTGTATAGTACGGCTTCCCTGCGAAAGTACCTGTGTAGGTATGATGGGTATGTCCACAAAGTATGGCTTTGATGTCGCTCTGTTCTATAATGCTTTCGAAAGTATCCTTATAGGCTACTGGAGGTATAGTGGCTTGTGTAGGTAACAGATGGTGATGCATCATCAGCAGAATGTCTGTCCCTTTAGCTTCTGCCAATGCTTCTTCTAGCCATCTACAATGGGCTTCTCCTAGCACACCATTTTGGTCTATCTTGTCCGATATATCTAGACCAATGATCGTTGTATTGCCTAGGATTGTCACCGTATGGTACGGCATGGCGTTACCCTGCTGCTCTAGCCAACCTTCATAGAAAGCTTCACGGTCATCATGATTTCCGAGTGTTACCACTAGCGGTATATGTCCAAATAACCCCTCTAATGCTTGTCTTAATGCCTTATAATCTTCTGCTGTCCCATACTCGGTCAGGTCACCTGTGATGAGTACTGCATCCACATCTTCTAAACGGATGTTTGCTAGCCCTTTTTTGAGTTGTTCGAGAGGTGGTGTCATCTCTTTAAAGATGGAAAGATAGCCTTCCTCCACCACAGGGTACGTTCTCAAAAAATGTATGTCTGTCAAATGTAAGAATCTCATTATTTTGCCTTTCTTTTCTTCTTTCTAGATGCATGTACACTAAATACAATAAGTGCTACGATTGTTGCTACGTATGGAAGTGATGCTGTCATCTGTGTTTTTAAAGAAGTATTTTGAAGCGCGTTTCCGATTGCTTGAGATACACCGAAGAATACACTTGATACAAGGACACCTAATGGATGTGATTGCCCAAGGTTATTTGCCGCAAGTGCGATGTAACCACGACCTGAAGTGATATCTTGGATAAAAAGTGTGACTGTACTCATTGATAGAAGCACCCCACCGAGACCACTTAAAATCCCTGATAAAGTAATGGTTAGGAACTGATAGTGCTCCACAGGTGTTCCTAAGCTTTTTGCAGCTTCTTCATTGATTCCTACTGCTCTTAATCTGAATCCGAGCACTGTCTTATATAAGAAGAAGTACATACCAATAGCAATGGCAAATGCTAAATAATCAATGATTGTAAGGTTTGAAAGCATGGTGCCTACAAAAGGAATATCCTCGATAAAAGGAATATTGATCTTCGGTAAACTTACAAGACTAGGGTCTGAGAATACCCCTTTGGTCTTAAATATAAGGTACATCAAATAGGTAGTCACCCCACCCATCATCGTATTGACTGCCATACCTACTACGACAGCCGAAGCCTTTAGTTTGATGACACAAAAGCCTACTAAGCCCGATACAAGCATACTGCTTACTACACCTGCTAATACCGATAAGAATACACTTCCTGTAAAGTAGTTGGCTACGATACTGAAGAATGCTCCTGTAAGCATCGTTCCTTCCATAGCAATGTTGAAGATCTTTACTTTACTACAAATTGCTGCTGCTAATGTAACAAGTAAAATAGGCGTTGTCATTCGAATTGTCGAGTTTGCTATAACTGCTAAGTAATCTAAATTAAGTTCCATTATGAGTTCTCCTTCTTCGCCTTATTTTTTGCCTTGTT
This sequence comes from Cellulosilyticaceae bacterium, assembly GCA_051656485.1. Lineage (GTDB taxonomy): Bacteria > Bacillota > Clostridia > Lachnospirales > Cellulosilyticaceae > JBOFDK01. The sequence goes on along the minus strand of JBOGBZ010000083.1, from coordinate 1,141 downwards.
GCTTGAACCATCTTTTTTCATCCACTTTACCGTAAATTTCGCTGTGATGAGTAGTGTGATAATCCCTTGAATAATAATCGTTACTTCACTTGGTACGCCCATGCTTCTCTCGATAGCACTTCCACCTGTCGTAAGACCTGCAAGGAAAATCGCACTTACAAGAATCCCTATCGGGTGATTGCTAGACATAAGAGATGCAATAATACCACTCCATGCATAACCTGGAGATGTAATCATGCCATCTACATAACGGTAACGTGTACCCAGTACCTCACAAGCACCACCTATACCTGCTATAGCACCACTTAAAAGCAGTACATAGTACATCATACGTGTACTCTTGATACCACCATAATTTGCAAACTCTGGATTTAGTCCACCCATTTTTGCTTTGTAACCAAAAGTTGTCTTCTTCATCATAAAGAAGATAAGAAGTACAGCAATGATTGCTAATACAAATCCAAAGTGTAATGTGTACCCTTCTAGTAATCTAGGTAAAGTTGCACCTTCGATAAGCTGTGTCTGAATAGCTGAAGAATCCAGTCCGTTTGGATCTTTTACTACATAAGATGTAAGATAAGAAGCTATGTAATCCGCAATATAATTAAGCATTAATGTAATGATTAATAAGTAAAGTTGGAAACGTTGGCTGATATAAATAGAAAGCAGTGAGTATGCCATACCTGCACCTACACCTGCTGCCAGAGACATCACAAGTACGAATGCATCTGGACCTGGACATATGATAGCCACGATAGCAGCCATCATCGCACCCATCACCATCTGTCCTGCGGCACCAAGACTTGGATAGCCTGAACCCCATGCTAATGCACCCGCAAGACCTGCAAAAATAATAGGTGTCGCACGTGTCAGCGTCGTCGTTAAGTAATACGTGGAACCAAAGCCACCTTTAAACATCCCTACGATTGCTTCCACTGGATTAAACCCTGAGAAAGCAATGACACATCCACCGATTAAAAGTCCGATAAGAGTCGCTATCATCGGAAGCTTTAAGGCTTTAAGCGTTTTCATGTTTTTTTCCTCCTAGCATATACATACCTAATTCTTTTTCTGTTACCTCATCTTTTGTAAATTCCCCGTTCATTTGTCCCTCATAGATGACATAGATACGGTCACTCAA
>JBOGBZ010000082.1:0-7786 GCA_051656485.1 Cellulosilyticaceae bacterium | reverse complement strand
GCAAAGCATCTTTCGATGCCTTACCCCCTTCATTTCCCTCTGTCTTTTACCACCCATTTATTATTCTCATAGATAAGCGTTCTTTTCTCCGTTGATACTTCATTTTCATCATACCCACTCGGACAATCTATTATGATTTCTCGTTCTTTCCCCTTCTCTTTATTGGAAACTACTTTACCCTCTCTATACTTTGGTGAAGTGCCATCGCCTATAGGAATATAAGTCTTCCCATTTTCGAATTTTATCCCATAAATATCTATAAACGCCTCCGCATAAGTATCAACCCAGTATGTGCTTAGATGTTCGATGATTTTTTCCTTACCATTAAACTGTTCAATGGCTACGCCGTAATTCTCTATACTTGACTCTTGATCGTAATCAATCCCATAAAGTATCTCCTCTACAGCATCTTCTGCATCTGCCACTAAATCAATCATTTCTTCATCTGTTATAGACGGCACCTCTTCTTTAGGTTGTGTTTGCTCCTCCGTCACTTCCTTAGTATCCATTAACTGTTGATTCGTGCCATTATAGCTAGAGCATCCCACACAAATACTCCCTATACCTACTACAATCCCTAAAACAAGCGTTGCCTTCTTTTTTCTACTGCCTTGCTTCCACTTACTGCGTCTCTTTTTCAATAATTTCATTTCCTCTCCCCCATTGCTTAACTTTATAAACACACGCCTGTAATCTGGAAATAAGTCGTGGTATTTGATATCCTTGTAAACCTTGAAAATACGTTGGATAATTTTCCCTAAAAAAAACAAAAGTCGTGGTATTTGACCTCGACTTTTGTTTTTTATTATGCTCTTTTTAGAAATAAGTCGTGGTTTTCCATAATTTAGGCTCTGGAAATAAGTCGTGGTATATCCAAGCTAATTAATAGTATATATGTTTTATTAACTACATAAATGCCCTATCGTTTTCGTAGACTTCAATCTAATATCATCCCTAAAAAAGTAATCTACTGCTTCTTTATCATTTACTGGGTTTATCCATATAACATTAACAATTTCACCTATTTGATTACTTATTCTATAAAATAACACTCTAATATTTTCATCACAAGAAAATAGCACACCATTAGTTTCAAAAACTACATCTAATAGGTGTATATCCTTAAGTATTGCTGTTGCCTCTTTTTCACTAATTCTTTTATGTACTTCATATTCCTTTATTGCTTTTTCTCTAATTTCCAAATTTTCCGTAGTTACAGTGTAAATTTTTTTACTACTAACCATAGAAGCTAGCCATGCACTCGCATATCTAGAATTATGCTTACGCCATTCTTGAAACAACATCTTATTCATCCCTATATAATATCCTTGTTCCCTAACCTGCTCTAATACACTTCTGCATGCGGTAGATACAGGATGCTCTGATTTCGATGCACTTCTAGCTATACATGCATCTACTATAACTACTTTCTTTTGACTTTTCATCCTTTGTCTCCTTACATTACTTGAATAATGATTCCTCTATCTCTGCTAAATACTCTCCTTCTACTTTTAAGACTATATCTGCAAAATCCTGTGGCCATTCTCCAAAGCTTCCCTCTTTATCTACATCTGCACTTGTCACCAATGTAAAGCCATCATTATCACGTTCGAACCAATGTAACTTTACTTCTTCATGCTTAATTTTCCCCTTCACAATTAACACTTGAAATTGCTTCAATAACAATTCACTATGAGTTTCTAAAACAACCGATACTCCTCTTGATATTACCTCACCTATAACCCTAGCTAACGCAGTATGTGCTTTAGGGTGCAGATGAATTTCTGGTTGTTCCACATATACTATTTGTCCTTTCTTGGCGACAATTAATCCAACTAATAATGGTAAAATTTGCGAAACGCCTAACCCCACATCTGCTATATTCACTGAATCTTTATTATCGCTATTTAGATATCTATTTACTAATATCTGTATCTGAGCATCATTTAAAAGGCTAATTTCTACATTATTAGTTAATTGAAGTTCTCTCAAATATCTATTTAATAAATCAATATTATTGGTATCATTATTCTTATACCAACTAGCTATAATACTAGCTATATAATTTTCAAACTTTCCTTCAAAAATATTTTCATTTTCAATTGCTGTTACAGGATATGTTCTTTCCGGTGTCGACCTTAGCCCCGGCAGATATATAATTTCTCGTAGTTGTCTAGCAATTTCTTCTGTCTCAGCTATTTTTAATGTCGGTAATCCTATTTCCCCGTTATCTTCTATATAATTTTCTAATGTTAAGAAGCATTTATCTCTTTTTAATCTCCATGACATCTTATTTTTATCTAGTTTTTTAAATATTTCTTCTATTTTCGCAAGATTTGGATATATTTTTTTAATCTCGGCAGGTGTTGATCTAGGCTTTAATGTATTCCAACGTTGTAATTCTCTATCCTTTATTCTAATAGCCTCTATATCTATTTTTCCATCTTCTATACTTTTTTGATAAGTAATTTCTAAATCTCTTCTTGAAGAACTAAAACCTATACTAAATGAACTTGTTTCTACATCTTTAGGATGTGTCACCAGTTCATCAAAATCTGTAATTTGTAGTATAGGTCCATTCAATAGCAATGCACCTGCATCATACTTACTTTCTAAACTTTGCTTTAATATAAGTAGTGGTTGAAATATACTCGATTTCCCCGAACTATTTGCACCTGCTAAAATAGTTAGTGGTTTTATTTCTATCTCTTGCTTAGCTTTTATAGATTTATAATTCGATACCCAAATTTTATTTATTTGCTCCTCTTTTCGCTTTATCTCAAATTCTTCAAATGTAATAATTGGTGATTTACTATTCCTTGTTTTGTTTTTTATTTTTTTATTAGATTCCATCACTAAATACTCCTTAGTACAGAAATTTAAACTTAGTTTATAATTAATACTATAACATATTTAAATTTATGTTTAAATAATATTTATATTACATTTTTCACCTATCTGGTGCGAATAAACACAGATAATCTTGTGTTATCTGTGCCTGTTTTCGCCATATTTAGCACTTGATCTCCTTTTCACCATTTCTCACAAATATTAATTTTAACCGTCTTAACATTTAAAATCTTCACTATACATTGCACAATCCTAGTAAAGGAGGTATCATTATGCTAAAAAAAATTATTACCCTAAGTTATCTTATACTCATAGTTATCACCAATATATTTTATGTTCCACCAAGCGTAGTGCTTATGAATCCCACCAATGGTCAGGGCACAAAAATCAAAACCATCTTCACTCAAATTTGGCAAATTAAAGATACTTCTGGAGAGATGTTACTGAGGTACGAGTTAGACTTTGCTCGTATAATACATATACTATTATTACTCAATATACTTATTAACACAAAAGCCTAGGGATAAATCTATTTAAGGACGCAAAAGGCACATATAGTATAGTTGTGCTATATGTGCCTTTTGCGTCCTATTTGCCTCTTCTTGCGTAATAGTCATCGAAAACAAATTCAATGCCATCTAAAAATCTAAACCATGTATCTAACCCTCTAATACAGTCTTTGTTCAGCTCACCTGCTACCTCCCACTTTTCGTCATCTTTTAACTGTGTATATTGAAGTGCAAACTCTCCCATCGCTTCCTCTGTTACTTCTCTATCTAATAGATACTTTAGAAATAATAGTTGTATATCTACACCTTTGTCCTTTAACGCTTGCTTTTCTTTATCCATCTTTACTTTTCTCCTACCTTTCCTTTTCCAACAGCTTTTCTTACCATCTCTAGCGCTTGTTGACTATACTGATGTTCTGCTTCTTGTGGTATTTCGAATATATTGGCCTCATTATGCGCCTCCAGTAGTCCTCCAGCAAAGAAATGGTCATGTGACCATTTCCCATCAATCTTATACTCATAGATAAGCCCTGTATGCGTCAATTCAGCTATAACGTATTCTACTGAACCTCGTTCTTCTATAAGCTTGGGGCATACATAGCACTGGTATCTTTTGTCGTAGTACACCTTATTCTTCTTGTTACTATACTTCCTGTCAACGCAACCACTTTTCATAAGCATATCCTCGATGCTCGTTATAAATATAAATCCACAAAAAGTATTAGATACTTTTCGTGGATTTTAGGATTCATTATTTAATTTTTCAACTTAGCTATCAACTTGCTTTTCCAAGCTTTTTCACTGTGAACTACATACTGTACATCTACTCTTTTTCTGAATTTGAGAAGTGATTCATTTATATCTCTGTACTTTATTCCATCTCCATTTATAATGTAGCTAGCGCCATCCCCTTCAAATACTGCCTTGTTATATTGGTCAAATCCTAATAGCATACGGTCTTTTAACTTACCAGTTCCACCTTTAGTAATCCAGTCTGGCTTAAGAGCTAGTACTTCTAAAATACTTCTAGTAGTAAAAACTGTTCTTTTAAGTCTAATATTCTCTGGCATTATCCCCTCTATTGTTATTTCAATTTCGTCCCACTCTATTCGTATCCCCTCAACTTTTCCCCTTACTAATTCTTTTGTAACACCACATCCACCTAAAATTTCTTTCAGCTTTTTTGCCAATATATCTAAGTCTACATTTTCAGGTGTCTCTAGAAAAGCAAATTCGTGTAAATCAAATACATATGTTTGTCGCTCTTCTGCCTCCTTAGATTCTAGACATTTAGAGGAGGGGGTATAAGCAATACTCTGACACCATTTTGTAATCTGTGGTTTTCCCGTTTTCCTAATGACAATTCTTATCTCTTCACCGTCTGCTAGTAAACTTTGTAGATATACAACAACCTGCTGAACAATCAACTTTAACATGCCTTGCATACAAATCTCCACCTTTGTAATCCTTGTCTTTTAATCTATATGCTAGCGGCATCTTGTCTTATTCTGTTAGAATATAGGCTTCTTTCTTATCTATATAGTCTTGAAACATTACTCATGCTATCCTTCCATTATATCTATACACTCGTATACATTCATTCATATCTACTCCTAAATCTATATGCACGAAAAAAGGCAAAGCGTCTCACACTTTACCTTTTCCATACCACGATTTATTTCCACTCCACACGCCCTCTCACAGCTTTTCCACTTTGGAGCCTGCATAGTAGTGGCCTAATATTTCCTTGTAATTGTATCCCATTTCTGCCATACCTTTGACACCGTCTTGGCTCATGCCCACGCCGTGTCCGAAGCCGCCGCCATAGAAGGTGACACCTGTGATCTTCCCATTGCTATCATAGCTTTTCTCCATACTGAAGAATGCACTTGGTAGCATCGCCATATTGTTCACTTCTGTACCGTCTGCGCGTTGTACCTTGATAGGTTCTTTGGCACTATCCATCTGCAAGGGTGCCAGTAGGGAGCGTACCAAGTATTCGGTACCAACTTTAATGGTTGCTTCGGTACCTACCACGATCATTTCCATGATGTTACCACCACTGCCACGTCTTGTGACTTCCATTTCTTTCACATCGCCTATACTTTCGATCTCATCCACTACCCACTGACCGTCTTTGTTTTTTACTTTTACCATATTGGGGTATTGGCTTGTAAGGCGTGCCATATTGTTATTCACCATATGGCTGAGTTCTTCGCCGTTTACTTTCACTTGCCATCTAAACCAGGGTGACTTACTATCAAAGGCTTTCACTTCTTCTGGGCTTTTCGTAAAGAATGCATAGGCATCTTCTTCACGGTTCATATTTTTCACCAGTGCGTCCCCTAAGTATTGTTGCCTAGATACCAGGTATACCGGTGTATTGGTAGGGAAAATTTCGCCATTTGCCCATGTCTCGCCAAAATTAGCAGTATAGCCACAGGATGCTGCGAAGAAATTCCCTTTGATTATCTGACCATTGTGGGTCAGCACTTCGCCTGCTGTATCTTTGGCAGCTTGATAACTGGTGTCATCGGGTGCAACGTTATTGTACACCTGCGTACTCACTGTATCGTCTACTTGTGCCCCATATTTCATGAATTGTCCACCTTTCCCGTGGGAAAGTGCAAAGCTCCTCGCTGCTACTGCCTGAACTTTAGCAGCTTCTATACCATAGCTTTTAGGCATTTCACTAGGGACAACCCCAGCCACATAATCTTCCAACTGGAGTTGATTGACCACTTGGTATCCTTTGTCTAGTGGATAGATTTCAAGGCTTCCTTTATATTGCGGATGTATACCTTGGCGTACCATGGATTGGATATGTAAAGTACTTGCCCCTTCCACCCGTACTTTTTCACCTGACTTTTCCCAGGAAAACTCGCTAGCTTTCCATGGTGTCTGCGCGGCTACTTCTGTAGCCTTTCCTTTATAGTGTACGGTAAAAGGCACTTCACTTGTGATGACCACATCCTCATTGCTATACTTGCCTAAGCCATCTTCTGTCAAGACTACACGCATCGTATCCCCTAATTGGTCATCTACAACTTTAAGTGTTTCTACTTTGCCGTTTTTCAAGGTATAGGATACTTTCACCCCTGAGAAAAGTTGGTTCAAGTCGTTGTAGCCACCGCCCTCTACACCATTATAAACCAGCACCTTCTCGTAGGGTAAGATGCCGGCTTTTTGAAACTCGATGGTCTCTTCATTGATGCGTAACACTTGGTCTGTATCTTTATCTAGCTGCAACTCAAAGTCTACAATCATACTATTTTTAATGGTGATCTTACCTATGGCTCCCGCATCTTTCGTCGTAAGGTTTGGCGCATCATATTCAAAACTTAAGGCACCTACTTGAATAGTTGCTTTGCCATTTTCTACTTTTTGAACGTAGCATTGGTCGATGACGCTTTCATAAGCAAGTGTCTCTACAACCCCTAGTATTTCTCCTTTTTTTGCAATGACTTGAAGGGTATAGTCTTTAAAAGGATCTAAGATAAGTCCCTCGAAGCCGTAAACCCCTTTATTGGTCGCCACTTGCCAAGGTGATAAAGCATCATTAGTCGTAAGTGTACCTAAAATGCTTAAAGATTCATAAGCAAGTCCATGGTCAATCTTCCCGAAATTCAAGGCTTGCTCATAAGCTAGAAGGAAGTCTTTAAGGGCGATGACCTGTCCACCTAATGCCGTATTTTCATCCATGGCTACTTGGTAGCTTTCTCCTACGATACTCTTAAGGATGTCCAATGTTTCATTATATGTAATAGGCTGCATAGCCTTGGCTTCATCAAAGAACTGAAAACGCCCATCGGTTTTCAGCATCTCATAATATTTGCTATACCACTTATCCCCTACTTGTGTAGCTGGCATTTTCTCTACATCCAATAGGGTATACACCAGTATTTTCGCAATGTGAGCTTGTGTACAGGGCACAACCGTCACTGGAATCGGCTGAGGCTCTCCTTGCTCTACGAATTGCTCCATGAACGTTTCTTTCACCCCTTCGAACCACCCTTGCACCTGTCCTAGCTTACCTTCTCCCATCAGTAGATAGGCCCCTATAAGCACCATACCAATCATAATGAGAAAGATACCGCCACCACCGCCTCCTTCAGGTTCACCTCGTCTACGTCGTCCTCCTCTTTGTCCACTACTGCTTCTTCTATATGACCTTGTATCACTTCTTCTCCTAGACATACGTCTCCCTCCCTGCTCCTTTGTACTGCTTGTACTATAGTATGCAAAGGTGGGTTTAAAAATGACTACTTGTACGCATTTAAAAAAGCACTAACCGAAGTTAGTGCTTTAATTCTCATCTATATCCCACTATGCCGTTCCTGATATTTTGACGCCCTAGCTAAGCTAGGTGGGTGACTGCTCATAAAATCCTGCTGTCCACTGCCCAAAGGGAATTAGCTTGTGGCCTA
>JBOGBZ010000081.1:0-1607 GCA_051656485.1 Cellulosilyticaceae bacterium | reverse complement strand
TTGCCCTTCGCCCCTACGTTACTATAAGATGTCTTAAACTGCTCACGTAGCATGACGGCTTCATCTAATATCGGCTTAATATCGCTTGCTTTCAGACTGGTTAAACTCCCCATCAGATTCTGCATTTTACTAATACTTTGAATGATAGGATCTTCCATGTCGCTGGCTAACTTCTTGCGTTCAAAACGTACCGGGTCTGTTTCTCTACTATAATACTCATAGCCATAAAGGAAGTAATGATCGATTAGGTAATTGATCACCTCATTCATCTGGGCTTCCGTTAATTCACTATACGCTGCAAGGTTAATACTTGTGAGCTGATTGCCAGCTCCTTCGCCTTCTTGTCCCGTTGCAGGCTCCTCATTCTGTGCTACTTCCTGCTCTGGTGTAGGTACCTCTTCTTTTGGCACGTCTTCTTTTGGCTTCTCTTCCTTCGGTGGCTTTGCTGGTTTGACTGCCACTTCTTCTTGCTGAATCACGATATTTTGTTCTTTTTGAACCTTTTCTATCTCTGCTTCCGCTTCTTTTAAGCTTTCTTGTACTTGCTGCTTAATAATAACATCTGTAATAGTCGGTTGCCTTCTTTCTAGCTCAAGCATCATCTCATTCATATAATGACTAGATGCTTGTATCGAACAGCCTGCAACGATCCCTAATACACCTAATTTGATTATGTTTCTTAACATATGACCACCTCCTTACTGTCTTTTCTCACAATGGAAATCTTTTTTGCGTGTCACCCAAATACTCAGTACACTCATAAGCAAAACGCCTAGAACTAGTATGGTATTTTGCGCCACAAAAGCTTGTACACTAAGCCCTTTTGTAATACTTAGTCCAAATAAAAACATGGCACTAATCCCAAGCCCTGCCACAAGTGAACCAAAAAGTGCATACGCTTCTTTATTGGTCACCAAAGATAAAAAGACACTGATACTTCCTGAACACATATATAAGAAAAATACAGAACATATGGAAAGCCCAATGGTCATTAGTGGTGGATACACAAAGTTTTGAACTTGTTGGCCCATCATGACTTGTACCTTTAAGAAATCCGAACTCCATACATTACTATAAGGGAATACCTGATGGCTCATCATAAAATTCATACCAAAAAGTACGATAAAATACATCACTGTATAAAAAATCAATGTCATAAACTTACCAAATACCCACTTACCTCTCGTACCACACTTGATAATCTCTAGACTTCCAAAGTTATCATCAAACATAATCCCACATATTAAAAAGAGATAAAGTGGCAAATATATGTACATCAAGCTTGTGGTATCATTCAAAATAAGATACGTCACTTCTAATGATGAGAAAGTCAGCTCGGTCATATCTGCAATTTGTACATACTTTGCCACACTCACCACGGCCACAAAAGCAAATACAATCACCACCATACACCATCTCACCAGATTAAAACTTTCCGATATATTGTAGCTAATCATCCTTTTCATATTGAATCTCCTATGGTTCTCCAAATTTTATTTCCTACAATCAGTAGGAGCGCTAACCCATTAAGTACCACAAACTGTATCATGATACTCTTTAAGTCGCCATACCCTTCCATAAGCCAAGGTGAGAAACTAAGGGGTGGA
>JBOGBZ010000080.1:0-4617 GCA_051656485.1 Cellulosilyticaceae bacterium | reverse complement strand
CCTTTTTTTGATGGAAAAAAAGGTGGAAATGATTAAGGTGATGGCAAAAGGTAAGACTAAAAAAGCATTGAATAATGATAGAAAGAGAATGAAAAACTTGATGACTAAAAAAGATGAGATCAACTATGGATTTAAACTCCTAGAGGAAAGATGGCTAGAAGAAATAGAAAGTCAGGGGTTTGTATATGAGCATATTGGAAGTGGTGCGAAGCTTATCCACTTAAAGAATGAAGACCCACACAAAGCTTTTACCATAAGTTTTAAGACACCACCCAAAGATGATACAGGGGTAGCGCACATTATTGAGCATAGTGTTTGTTGTGCGTCTGAAAAATACCCTTTTAAAGATACGTTTATGGAATTAGATAAAAGTTCAGTGAACACAAGCCTTAATGCTTGCACGTATAAAGATATGACCATGTATTATGGCGCAAGTCTTCATACCAAAGATTTGGAGCATATCGTGGATGTGTTTATGGACTTGGTACTTCATCCAAAGATTTATGAAGATCCTAAGCTTTTCGAGCAAGAAGGTTGGCATTATACATTAGAGCATATGCGCGCACCTCTTCGGTATAATGGGATTGTGTATAATGAGATGAAAGGAGAGTACAGTGAAGCAAGTACTTATTATGAGTATGAGATGCACAAAGCACTTTTTCCACATACATGTTATGCCTACGATTCAGGTGGTGTCCCAGAAAGTCTAACCACCCTTACAAGAGATGCTTTCTTAGATTTTCATCGTAAGTACTACACCCCAAGTAATGCCATCCTTTACTTGTATGGCGATATGGAAATTATGCCGTTTCTTGAGCACTTGGATGGTGCGTATTTAAAAGATGAGAAAAGACGAGACGTCGTGGCAGAACTTGAGAGTGAAGAGGCTTTTAGTGAGGCAGTTTATCGGAAGAAGCAGTACCCTGTAAGTCAAGACGACATAGATACACCACTTATAGGCATGAGCTTTGTGGTAGGGGAGGCTGTGGATGGTACACTTCGTCTCGCGTTTCAGATGCTTGAGCATATGCTACTCAAAAGTGCTGCATCACCTCTTTATAAGCGTTTGATAGAAGTAGAGCATTTGGGCAAAGCAATGGGAGATTCAGGTTATGACCCAGGTAAGCGACAGCCGACTTTTTCCATTGTGGTAAGTGAATGTGAGGAAGGGGTAGAAGCACGCTTTGAATCAATCCTAAGGGAAGAACTTACAGTACTCGCGGAGCAAGGGATTCCAAAAGACTTAGTGGATGCAGCGTTTCATACCATTACCTTTGGACTGTACGAAGGTGATGGGGGCGGTGAGCCAAAAGCTGTGTTATACAGCGAAGATATCTTGATGAGTAGTCTCTATGGCGGCGATTATTTTACCCATCTTACGTACCAATCAGTGTTAGATGCCATCAAAGAAGCCAAAGACAAAGGCTTTTTTGAAGCGCTTATTCAAAAGTATCTCTTAGAGAATAAGCATTACATGCATCTTTTCTTACAGCCTTCTATGACACTTTACAAAGCCAATGAGCAAAAGGGTAAAGCATATCTTCAAGAAGTGAAGAAGGGGATGTCAAAGAAAGTAAAAGAAAGCCTTATAGGACACTATGAAGATGAAGAGGATGAAGTAGAGGAACAAGTAACTGCGGTGATGCCACGTCTTAAGAAAGAAGATATTGCTAAGCCACCACAACGCATCCACTATGAAGAAAAGGTAGTAGAAGGGTGCACGTGGTTGTGGCATGAAGAAAAGACACGCAATATCATCTACACCCATCTGTTATTTGATGGAGCGGTGATTCCGCAAGGTGACATTCCTTATGTAGGGCTTTTGGCACATATCTTAAGTTATTTAGGCACTGAGAATTATGACGATCAGGGGTTAGAAAATAAGATTAACAAAACCACAGGAGGCCTCAATTGTAGTGTAAATGCATATAGCCATTGCAAAGATACCAATCAGTATAAGGTGTATTTTAAAATAAGTTGTAAGTGTCTAGCACCAAGACTTGAAGAAACGTGGGATGTCTTAGAAGAGATCCTCTTACGCACAAGGTTTGATGCACAAGATAAACTTCGAGACTTGCTACAGCTTATGCAACATGATTATGAAAAGAGCTTTACTAGTACACCGGAATACCGTGCCATTAAGCGTGCCTATACGTATTTTTCAAAGGCAGCAGTGTACGAAGACCTGGTATCAGGCTTAGCCTTTTATGGTTTTATTACAGACTTATGTAAGCATTATGACCAAATGGCTGAAACCATAGCGACAAAGCTTAAGGAAGTCTATACGAAGCTTATCAGACGACCAGGGATGATCATCAGCACTACGGCAGAGAAAAAGCATGAAGCACAGCTTATACAGTTACTTCGACAAGGGTTAAAGCATCTGCCAGAAGAAGGATACAAGACTTATACGTATACACTTGAGCCGACCCAGAAAAGTGAGGGCTTCAAGACATCCAATCAAGTGCAGGCCATTGCTAAAGGAGACCGATTAGGTACAAAGGGTGAAGGTTTTAATGGAAGTATGTATGTGGCTAGCCATCTGATAAACACCGATTATCTATGGCATGAAGTGCGACTTAAAGGCGGTGCTTATGGTGCTGAATTAACCATAAGCCGAGATGGTAACATGATGTTTTCTTCTTACTGCGATCCCCATCTTGTAGAAACTTTATCGGTATGGCAAGAGGTGGGTGATTATCTACAAGGATTACAGATGAGCGAAGAAGAAGTGGAGTCTTATATTATAGGAACCATCGGTGGGATGGACTATCCGTCTAGTATGGAGCAGAAAAGCGAACAAGTAGTCCTCAAGTACCTTTGTGAGATCACAGATGACATGCTCCTTGCAGAACGAGAAGAGGTACTAAACACCACCTGTGAGTCATTCCATGAGGTAGGTAAGCTTCTTGAGCAGCACCTTACAGATACCCATCTGTGCGTTATCGGAAATGGCACGAAAATAAAAAAACACAAAGAGCTTTTTGAAAGTATAGCAACCATTAGACAATCAACTAAATAAGCGGAGATGAGAAGATGAAAAGACAATTGTATACACATGAAGATCAGCGACTAAGTTACAGAGGAAGAACACTAGTAGAGAAAGATAAGACGTGGATGAACTGGACTTGTGCAGGGGTACAATTTCAGTGTCGTGGAAGCAAAGTAGAAGTAGAACTTGAAGCAGAATGGGTGATGGAAAATGGCAATGTGCTATCCCCTTGGTTTGCCCTTTGTCTGGATGATAATGAAACGGCAACGAAAGTTTTTGAACTTAAGGAAGGGTGTCATTGGTATACGCTTTATGAGGGGGATGAAGACAGGTGTCACCAAGTACGCTTAATCAAGCGTACAGAGGCGCAGCATGGAAGAAGCGCACTTAGAAGAATCGCCATAGAAGGGGAGGGGGACTTGTGTCCACTCCCTTATGAAGGACGTTACAACATTGAATTTGTGGGAGACTCCATTACCTGTGGCTATGGCAATGGGGCGCTAGACCCTGGGGAAGGCTTCTTACCAGCCCATGAAGATGGGCTACATACCTATGCTACGGGAGTAGCAGATTACTTTAAGGCAGCTTTGGGGTGCGTCAGTGTATCGGGGATTGGTGTATACTCAAGCTACACAGATCAGGATTGTAGAAATACCCAGTACTTGATGAAGGACGTCTATGACTATGCTGATTATTTTGTGGAAAAAGCAAGCCGTGGTAAAGTCACTACACAATGGGATTTTGGGAAGTTTAAGCCAGATCTTATCGTGGTGAACTTAGGGACCAATGATAGGTCTTACTTACAGTATGACTATGAAGAACGCACAGAAGCTTTCCAAGAAGCATACAAAGCACTGCTAAGACAAATAAGAGAAAAGAATGGATCACACCCTAAGATTTTATGTGCCATTGGTGGGATGGCACCAGCCATTTATGCTATAATAGACGAAGCTGTACAAGGCTACAAAAAAGAAAGCAAAGATTACGATGTATCAACCATGTGTTTTGGAGATCAAAGAGAAGAAGAAGGTATGGGGGCTAATGGGCATCCGTCATCTCAAACCCATGAACGTATGGCAAAAGAAATGATACAAAAAATACAAGACTGGCTACAATGGCAAGAAGGAGACAGATAATGAATCACATAGGATTATTCTTTTATGTAAAAGATCAAGTATACACAAAGACTTATGCTTTACAAGAAGCCATCCCACAAGGGGGATTCCTGGTACCACCAGAAGGGCATGACCGCGTATGGCGTGAAAAGTATGAAGTACAAGAAGGCACAAGCTATGACCACTGGCCTAGAGGACGTGTGGCATACAATACCACAAGCAGAAGCTACTGTATGTACCACGATGGCTGTTTATCAGAGGCAATCTTAGCGCAAGCAAAAGAAGCCTTTGGCATACAAGAAGCAGTGGTACGCTATGTGAAAGATGATTACTACACCTGTCATGAGTGTATGAAAAAGCTTTCAGATGACGATGATTTTTTAGATTCTTTTTAGCTAAAAGAGGCATATACCCTTTGAATACCAACATATATTATTCTAACAGTTGCAATAACTGAAAAGAACCTATAAGGTCAAAGGAGATGTCAAAACAATGCCAGCTAAAAAACAA
>JBOGBZ010000079.1:0-10274 GCA_051656485.1 Cellulosilyticaceae bacterium | reverse complement strand
CCTTTATCCAAATCTTTCTCCAAAAGAACGTGAAAATGCTTTTGCCAAACTTCATGGCACCATTTGTATTATGCAGATCGGCGACCTCCTTTCTTCTGGTGAAAAACATGATGGTCGTGCACCTGATTATGATGATTGGGCACTTAATGCAGACATTGTTTTTTGGCATCCTATTCTCCAATGTGCTTTTGAAGTTTCTTCTATGGGTATCCGTGTAGATGCTACCTCTCTTCGTAGTCAACTTATAAAAGCTGGCTGTACAGAAAGAGCGCAGTATCCTTTCCACAAACTACTTCTAGATGGCACTTTACCACTAACCATCGGTGGTGGCATTGGTCAATCTAGGCTTTGTATGCTACTCCTTGAAAAAGCCCATATCGGCGAAGTTCAAGTTTCACTCTGGGATGACACCACCCGTAAGCTCTGTGAGTCTTCCGGAATTCCCCTATTATAAAGATTATTCTGTTGGAGGTATGTATCATGACACAAGTCTGTGAATTATTTGGTTCAATGGTCTTTAATGACCGTATTATGCAAGAACGTCTCCCTAAGTCTACTTACAAGACACTCAAAAAAGCTATCCAAACGCAAACATCCCTCGACTTAGCTACTGCTAATGTCATTGCTAATGCTATGAAAGACTGGGCGCTAGAAAAGGGCGTCACCCACTTTACCCACTGGTTTCAACCGATGACTGGCATTACTGCTGAAAAACACGATAGCTTCATCTCTCCTACTGGTGATGGCCACGTCATTATGGAGTTCTCTGGCAAGGAGCTGATAAAAGGTGAACCTGATGCTTCTAGTTTTCCTTCTGGTGGCCTTCGTGCTACTTTTGAAGCCAGAGGCTATACAGCTTGGGACCCCTCTTCTTATGCTTTTATCAAGGATGGAATTCTCTGCATCCCTACTGCTTTTTGTTCTTACGGCGGGCATGCATTGGATAAGAAGACTCCACTCCTACGCTCTATGCAAGTCATCAATACGCAAGCACTCCGTATCCTTCGCCTCTTTGGTCATGACGAGGTATCTCAAGTTATTACCACTGTAGGCCCTGAGCAAGAGTACTTCCTTATTGATAAGTCCCTCTATGACCAAAGAAAAGACTTGATTTTCTGCAATCGCACACTCTTCGGTGCTAGACCTCCTAAGGGCCAAGAACTGGAAGACCATTACTTTGGTGCGATCAAACCTCGTGTTGCCAGCTACATGAAAGAGCTCGATGAAGAACTCTGGAAACTTGGCGTACTGGCAAAGACAAAGCACAACGAAGTAGCGCCTTCACAACATGAGTTGGCACCTATCTTTACCACTACCAACATTGCTACTGATCACAATCAGCTCACTATGGAAACTATGAAAAAAGTCGCACTCAAACATAATCTTGTATGTCTCCTTCACGAAAAACCCTTTGCCGGTGTCAATGGTAGTGGCAAGCATAATAACTGGTCCCTCTCCACAGATACAGGTATGAATCTCCTTGAGCCTGGTGACTCACCTGAAGCTAATGCACAGTTTCTGCTCTTTTTAACTGCAGTCGTGAAAGCTGTGGATGACTACCAAGACTTACTTCGTATCTCTGTAGCAAGTGCTGGCAATGACCACCGTCTAGGTGCCAATGAAGCACCTCCTGCCATCGTATCTATCTTCCTTGGCGATGAGCTTACGAGTATTTTAGAGTGTATCGAATCTGGCTGTCCTTATAATCCAAGGACCAAAGAGCAACTTTGTATCGGCGCTGATATCCTTCCTATCTTCCCGAAAGATACGACAGACCGTAATCGTACCTCTCCTTTTGCTTTTACTGGCAACAAGTTTGAGTTCCGTATGCTAGGCTCTACCCATTCAATCTCTGGTTCCAACATCATTCTCAATACTATTGTTGCGAAAGTCCTTGATGATTTTGCCTCTAAATTAGAGAATGCCACTGATTTTACAGATACGCTTAATACACTGATTTGTGAGACTATCAAAAATCATAAACGCATTATCTTCAACGGTAATAACTACTCTGAGGAGTGGGCAGAAGAAGCCAACCGCCGTGGCCTTCTCAACCTGAAGACAACACCAGATGCCCTTCCTTACTTTGTGAGCGAGAAGAATATGCATCTCTTTACTTCCTATGGCATTTTTACTGAGGCAGAGCTTCATTCACGTTATGAGATCCTCCTTGAGAACTACACCAAGACACTTTCCATCGAAGCACTTACTATGCTCGATATGGCTAGAAAGGATATTTTACCCGCTGTGTGTAGCTATATAGATACCATCACCCAAGTGGCCCTTCACAAAAAGCAGCTTCTTCCAAACCTATCGTGCCATTTAGAAGAAACCTTAGTTACCAACCTATCTTCACTCGTAGACTCTCTCTACGACAAAGTAGAAACTTTAGATAATGCTTTTCTTAGTAGTAAAAATATCACAGACTCTACAGATCTCTCTCTCTACTTCAAGACAGCTATCATTCCTGCTATGCAATCTCTTCGTATCGTAGTCGATGAGCTAGAAATGCTCGTAGGTCGCAAGTACTGGCCTTATCCAACGTATAG
The DNA here is from genome assembly GCA_051656485.1 of Cellulosilyticaceae bacterium. Classification (GTDB taxonomy): domain Bacteria; phylum Bacillota; class Clostridia; order Lachnospirales; family Cellulosilyticaceae; genus JBOFDK01. The sequence goes on along the minus strand of JBOGBZ010000079.1, from coordinate 7,725 downwards.
CGAATTGCTTTTCAGTGTTTAATACCCTCCCCCTCTCCTTTAAAACTATAGAAAAGCCAAGGGACACTTATCAACTTAAGTGTCCCTTGGCTTTTATTGTCTCCCTAATAACCTCAATCGTTCTATTTCTCTTTTCTGACTATCAATGCCTTCACCACTTGTAATCTTAAAATCTTCCTTTAAACACTGAATAATACGCTTTCTATCCTGGATAGCAGACTTATAGTCACCCATCCATTCATGCATTTGTGCCAATGAGTATAAGCCATCTGAAATACGTGGTGGCTCTTGTATTGTAAAACTTATCTCATAATCTTCCAAAGCCTGTGCAGTCATCCCTATCTTTTTTAATCTATCTGCTCTTGAACAATACGCTTGCCATGTTTTTGGATACTTATCTACTGCCTGATTCCAGAAGTTCTTGGCTTCTTCTAACTCACATTTCCCATATGCTACATCTCCCATATACATATAGTACTGATAGTTATTTTTGACTTGTTTTAAGTTTTGGATATAAGGCAGGGCTTCATCATAACGCCCATCAGCTAGTAAATTTTCAACAACAGCATATAATCCTCTAAAGTTATTGGGATTTTTATTTAAAAACTCTTTGAAATATTGTACAACAGTAAAGTGATTATCGTACCATTCATCACCACATAGGCCTCCATTAGCTTCCAAATATGCTACCCATCCATTTTTATTGTCAGGTTGTAATTCCAATACCTTTTTGGCGTATTCAGATGCTAATTCATGGTCACTATGTGCTCGATGGTTATAGAGATATGCTAAATTTTCATATGCCCTTACATTCCCCGATTCTTCCTTAATAACTTCTTCTAAAAAATGTACTACTTGTTCGAATGTTTCCTTCTTGATACGTCTTTCATTCCAGTACATATTTTCTATGCGTTCAAACTGTGCTTCATTTGGTATCTGAAACAATTCATCAATTGTCACCCCAAAGTAAGTTGCTATCTTAGGTAATAATGAAATATCTGGTACACTACTTCCTGTCTCCCACTTAGATACTGCTTGATATGATATTTGTAAATATGCTGCTAATTCTTCTTGCTTTACATTTTTTTGTAGTCTTAATCCTTTAATTTGTTTACCTACGTTCACACTAATCCCCCATTCAACTTATGTTTGATTTTATTTTCATCTATCAGCTGATAAGTTAATTATAATAGGTGCTTAACCCATATTCAATCGAGGTATATTTGATTTCATTCTACCATTAGTTGAGCATTTGTATATCTTTACTATATGTTTACTTTTTATTTTTTTGTGGTATACTATAGATACTAAATAAATGTCACTATTTCTCTTTGCATACGTATGATCAAAGCGAAATTAAAACCCTTAGGCTGGCGGGCCTAAGGGTTTTTTCATTACTATAGATTTTCAATAATTGCGATAATAATATCTCTAATCATGTTAATAAGAGCTATAGCAATGGCGGTTGCATTCAGCTTTTGTTTATTGTCACTACACTTCCTCTTTTGCATACGTATCACCTCCTTTCGTATTACTACAAAAGGCAGCTGAATACAGTAATGATTATATCACAAAGTTATCGTTTACATAAGATGTGTAGGTATAGTATTTTACTACACTTCTAGTTTAATATCGTAAAGTCTGAACCATTCATCTACCTGTATAAGCCATGCGATAAGCTGTGGTTTTGACATGAGTTGCCCAAACCATGTGACGTTGTCACATGCGATTAAGCTGTCTACCTCTTTTAGATTAAGAAGTTGGCTTAGGATGGAATCCTTATCCCTTAGCTTACTTTCGAGTATCTGTATGACTGCTTCTTCGTATTTTGGATTGTGAGTCTTTGGATAAGGGCTTTTCTTACGATTGAGGATACGGTCTGGCAAGTAATCTCTCATCGCTTCACGAAGAAGTGCTTTCTCTACTTGCCCTTCAAACTTAATCTCCCAAGGTACATTAAAGACGTACTCTAGTATACGATGGTCTGCAAAAGGTACTCTTACTTCTACGCCACTAGCCATACTCATACGGTCTTTTCTCTCAAGGAGCGATGTCATAAAGTAATTAGTAGATAACCATGTCGCTAATCTACTTTGTCTCATAGTATCACTGTCTGTATCAAGGAGTGGACATGCCTCTAAGCTCTTTTTATAGACCTCTCTTGCGAAGTCATAGCCTTCACTTAGCCCTACGACTTCATCTTTAAATAACCCTGCTCGCTTGTGTGGGTCATGTATCCAGGGGAAGAAATCCTTCTCTAGCATTTCTTTACGATAGAACCAAGGGTATCCACCAAAGATTTCATCTGCACACTCACCTGAAAGTGCCACTGTATGCTGCTCTTTCACACGGCTACAATAGTAGAGGAGTGAGGAGTCGATATCTGCCATTCCCGGTAAGTCTCTATACTTAGCAGCATCTACTAAAAGCCTTGTGATACCTTCGTTAGTAGCCGTGAGCACCGTATGATTAGTCCCTAGATAATCTGCGAGATAAAGTGCGTATTCATCATCTCTCTGAGGTTGGAAAAGCGTATTGGTAAAGCTTTCTTTATTCCCCTCATATTCAAACGAATAAGTACTGAGCACTTTCCCTTCGTCCTTAAACTGCTTCGTCGCTACAGAGCTAATAATAGATGAATCGATCCCTCCTGATAGGAAGGTACAAAGTGGTGCATCTGATACGAGTTGTCTTGTGATTGCATCTGTGACCAGTTCCCTCGTCTCTTCTATCGCATCTTCTCTACTTCCTGTGAAAGGTTTTGCTTCTAGCTTCCAATAAGGTGTAAGTTGAAGCGATGTCCCTTCATAATACCCATGGTGTGCTGGTTTTACTTCATGTATATCTTTAAGGATGCTGGTACCACTTATTTTATTTGGTGCGAGGTAAAGGAGTTGCCAGAGTTCTTCTCTTCCTACTACCGGCTTTACTTGTGGATGCTTAAGAAGTGCTTTAACTTCTGAAGCAAACAGTAAGCTACTTCCTACTTGGGTATAAAACAGTGGTTTAATGCCGAACCTGTCCCTTGCCATATATACCTTATGTTCCATTTCATCATACACCGCAAAAGCAAAGATACCATTGAGCTTACTTGCACACGTTTCTCCGTAGAGTATATAGCTATAAAGAACCACTTCAGTATCACAATTGGTCTCAAAAGTAATACCCCGTCCCTCTATTTCTTTTCGAAGTTCATTGGTATTGTAAAGCTCCCCATTATACACTAACGTATAGCGCCTCTCCCCCAGTTGTCTCGTCATGGGTTGAAGGCCTCTTTCTATATCAATGATTGCTAGACGATTGTGCTGAAAAGCCACGTCTTTCCCTACATAAATCCCTTGTTGATCAGGTCCTCGATGAATTAAAGTTTCTCCCATCTTAGCGACCACCTGAGGGTTGTTATTCTCTTTATTTTTAAAATCTACAATGCCACATATTGAGCACATCTTTCCATCCTCCTTCTTGTCTCACATGACAAAGGCGCCATCTAACCCTTGGGAGTTCTCCCAACTGGTCACATGACGCCTTTGTCTCTACTCTACTATATGTGCTTTCCTTGTATAAGGTGTTTATTGTTCTTGTACTTTTTGGATAAATGCCATCACATTGGCTTCGTACTTATCTGGATGATCATCATAGATACGTACGTGTGCTGTCTCTGGCTCTATCCAAATTTCTTTATAGCCACTCTCTTTTGCATCGTAGACTGCTTGTCCCATATCTACTGTACACACTGCATCTTCCTCACCATGGATGATGTACATAGGCATGGTACTCTTCGCTACTTCTTTGGTTAGGTCTACTTCATCATAGCTAAATCCAGACTTCAGTTGATTGTAGACTTTACCTGCCCATACAGCATAGCTTGTAGGGATAGGTACACCTTCTGCTGCAATACCTACTCTTACAGCACCTTCCATACTATCATAAGGACAGTCTAGTATGAGGAAGTCTGCTTGCTCCTGCGCAATGTCTAAACCTGAGTACATCCCCACCGTACCTGCTCCCATAGAAAAACCATGAGCACCAAGTAGTTGGTCTGGATACTGTGTCGACACATAGTTCATCACAGCTGCCAAGTCATGCTTTTCATAATGTCCAAAACTTCTGTTGTCTCCACCAGTCTCACCTGTGTTACGTTGGTTGTAGATCACCACATTAAAGCCATTCTCAAGATACATCATCGCTTCTCTTAAATGTCTCCACATATTCATCCCTATACCATGCACCACAACCACTGTCTTATCTACCGGCTCCTTAGCAAAGAGCATCTTTGCTTCTACCTCATAACCATTTTCTGATGGAATCATCAAGTCTTCTGTCTCATAAGCCTCATAGGATGCTATCACTTCTGGCATATTTTGATACACATAGTCCACATCTGTATCTTGGAAATGCTCACTCACATAGCCTACAGTCTCTGCATAAACCATTTGTCCTACGATATAAGTTATGCCTACAAATAATAGGACAAGTGTCGCTAGTACACCTATTATTAACTTCTTATTTTTCAATACTTTACCCATATTCTTCTCGCTTTCTCTTGTTATCTCAATATTTCAAAAACATTTTTATAGTGTTACAATAGTGTAACATAGATTTACTTTTGACTGAAGTCTAATATAATTAACCATAGGTGAAAAATAAATTTAAGGAGGTAAATAGGATGATTAACTTTACAATCAATAATGCAACAACACAACTTAATATCCAATTAATCACACCAGTTCTACCTCTAAATAAAGGTTGTCATCTATAAAAGTATAGTCTATACATATAGAGATATTATAAACCCACAAGGTTCTAGAGGCGCGGCTGTTGTCGTGCTTTTTTTGCGCCTTTGTGGGTTTTCTTTATTTAGAGTTTTGATGACGTGATTTTTGGACTGAAACTTTCGGACTGAAAAGGAGGCTATTTATGCGTTTAGTAAAAGAGTATATTTTAAAACACTGGAAACTTATGATTATTCCAATTCTAGGTATGTTCATCACCCTAGGGATTGATGCTACCATGCCTATTTTACAGATGTACTTCATTGACCACATCTTAGTAGGAGGTCAGACCAGTACCTTACTGACTTTCTCTCTTATCTTTATAGGACTCGTCCTTACACGCTGTACCTTTGGTTATATCAAAGAATTTATCTTTGATAAATTTTCACTTGATGTGGCCAAAGATTTAAGAAGAAATATTTTTTATAAGATTCAATCCCTTGAATTTAGCTTTTTCGATAAAAACAATACTGGTGAACTCATGTCTCGTATCGGCGAAGATGTGGATATGGTATGGGAGACCGTGGCCTATGGACTTCGTCTTTTTATCGAGATGATTATTATTTTTGTACTTTGTAGTACGCTCATGCTTAAGATGAGTCCACCACTTGCTATAGTATGTTTACTTTTACTTGTACCTGTGACACTCATGGGATTCTTCTTCGAGAAGAAGTTTTGGGACGTCTACTCAAAAATCAGCGACCAAACTGCTGAACTTAACTCTGTGGCACAGCAAAATATAGCAGGTATTCGCCTCGTTAAAGCATTTGCCCGTGAAAAACATGAAATCACCAAGTTCTTAGATACCAATGAAGGTCTCTACGACTTAAACTTAAAGCAAGCTAAACTTGTAAGTAAATTCGTACCGACTATCGAATTTTTCTGCAACCTATCTAGTGTTGCTCTCATTATCATTGGTGGCCTACTTTGTATCAATGGTCATGCAACTCTTGGTATATTGGTAGCTTTCTCAGACTACCTGCTTCAACTTACATGGTGTGTACGTAATGTCGGTTCTTTCGTTACCATGCTTTCACAAAACAAAGCATGTATGGAGCGTATCTTCACCATACTCGATCATGAATCTAGCATCACTTCACCTACGGCACCTTATCAACCACTCAAAGTCAAAGGTGACATCGTCTTCAGAAATGTAAGCTTCAAATACAATGAGCAAACAGTGCTTGAAAACATCAATCTTACAATCCCTGCTGGTAGCTCTGTAGCACTTATGGGGGCAACTGGCTGTGGTAAAAGTACACTCCTATCACTTATTGGTAGGTACTATGACGTGACAGAAGGTGAAATCTTAGTCGATGGCATCAACGTTAAAGACTGGGAGCTCCACACACTTCGTACCCATCTTAGTATGGTATTCCAAGATACCTTCCTCTTCTCAGATACTATCAAGAATAATATCGACTTCGGTGAAGAGCATACCTTAGGTGAGGTGAAGAAAGCTGCCAAGGCAAGCTGTGCACTAGACTTCATCGAAGAATTATCGGATGGATTCGCTACTGAGATAGGTGAACGTGGTGTCGGTCTTTCTGGTGGTCAAAAGCAACGTCTAACCATTGCTCGTGCCATTCTCCAAAAGCCTAGTATTCTAGCTCTTGATGATGCCACATCTGCCCTTGATATGGAGACCGAATATACTGTCCTTAGCAATCTTTCTAAGACAAAGCACAAATCCACCACCTTTATCGTTGCCCATCGTATCTCTGGTGTTAAAGACGCTGATATGATTCTTTATATGGAAAACGGTAAAATCATCGAGCAAGGTAATCACCAATCACTCCTTGCAAAGAAAGGTCACTACTATGCGATCTACTGTGACCAATTCAAAGAATTTCTTACTTTAGAGGAGGCAAACTAATATGGAAGAAAAAGAACTTCATTCCTCAAAATCAAAGACGATCGGACGTCTTTCAACTTATGTTAGACCTTATAAATGGCGTACCGTAGGAGTTATCACACTCCTTCTTATCATTATGACTTGCTCCACTTTGACCCCATACCTTATGAAATACTCACTGGATAACTTTGTGGAACAAGGTGATACAACAGGGCTTCTTGGGATAGGACTTCTACTCCTTATCCTTACGACCCTTACAATGTTTCTTTCTAAAATACGTATCTATGCCATGAGTAAAATCACAAACTCTATACTCATCGACATTAGACGCGAACTCTTTACCCACCTACAAACACTCAGCTTCAAATTCTTTGATAGCAGACCGGTAGGCAAGATTCTTTCTCGTATTGTAGGGGACGTGAATGCACTGCAAAACTTACTGAACAACAGTATCGTTAACCTGATTCCAAACATCTTTACTGTTGTACTCGTTATTATCATGATGCTTTTACTGAGCCCTACACTGACACTGATCTGCTTCTTAGTCATGCCATTTTTATTTGGCGCTATGTGTCTTATCGAGATCAAAGCCCATAAGCTTTGGAAGCTCAACCGTTCTAATCGTTCAGCTTTCCTTGGCTTTACCCATGAAGCTTTCTCAGGTAGCAGAATCACCCAAGGCTTTGCCCGTGAAGAGTATATGAAAAACCGCTTCAATACACACCTTGATACCCATGGCAATAGCTTTATGACAGCTATACGTATCCAAGACTTCTTGTGGCCATCCGTAGACCTTTGCCGTGGTGTAGGTATCTGTGTCATCCTACTTTCTGGTTTCTTCCTTGTACAGAAAGAGCTAGTAGTCGTGACCACACTCATTGCCTTCATCATGTATCTTGAGATGCTTTGGCGACCAGTCATTAACCTCTCTGCCTTTTACAACGCTTTCATCACTAATCTTTCTGCTGCTGAACGTATCTTTGAAGTACTTGATACACAGAACGATGCTTCAGAAGCAGACGCTGATACGATGCCAGAAATCAAAGGGGAGATTACCTTTAAGCACGTGACTTTCTCCTATGATGCTGACGACAAGCA
>JBOGBZ010000078.1:0-47614 GCA_051656485.1 Cellulosilyticaceae bacterium | reverse complement strand
ACTTACTTTTATGCCTCAGGCTAAAGGCAATATAAAAATCATAGAGATGTTATTGCCTTGGTCTGATCAAATGGTAGAAAGATGCAAGATGAAGTAATGTCAGGGGTTATAAATGAGAGTATTTCACTACATATTTATTCTAGTAAATCACTCTCATTTGTTATATACGGTATTTTATTGATCGCTTACGTTATTATTAGTATCATATCCAATACCACCCCCTTTGTGCCATGATGAATAAATCACCAATAGCCCAAGGAGGAGAAAACGTTCAAAACCCCCGCACCATCTGATATGCTCCCTTCAAGATTGAATTTATTAATAGAAATACGTTTAAGGGCATAAATAATAGTAATAATCAAAACAACTAAAATCAAATAAAGAAGAAGAGAAAACTATATACTTAGAAGAGAAGGAGTGAGTAGCTTGTCTGTAAGAACCATAGAAGAAATGATAGATTGGGTAGAAAATAATATTGAGAAGGAGCCAACGCTACAATGTATGGCAGAACACGTATGTTATTCGAAGTTTTACTCTTCGTCAAAGTTTCATGAATATGTAGGCACTTCTTTTAAAGAATATGTACTGAAACGAAAGTTAAGTTTGGCAGCAATAAAACTTATAAAAACAGATGAACGTATATTGGATATAGCACTATGTTATGGTTTTTCTTCTCATGAAGCATTTTCGAGGGCATTCAAAAAGTATTTTGGTTATTCGCCCAATCAATACAGATTAAATAAACCAAGTATTGGCCTTTATAGAAGGGCGAATAGAATAGATATCACTCATCATTAATAAGAAGGAGTGTTTTTTATGTATAAAAAATTAGAAAGAAATCAAGTGTGTTGGTGTGGGAGTGGCAAGAAATACAAGAGATGCCATGAAGCATTTGATCATTGCATACAATCTTTTGAGATGAGAGGTAGCATTGTTCCAACAAGGAAAATGATTAAAAATGCTATGCAAATACAAGGTATCAGAGAAAGTGGTAAGATAAATATTGCTGTTTTAGATTATATCGCTAATCATATACAAGCAGGGATTACAACAGAAAAGATTAATGAATGGGTTTATGAAGAAACACTACGTCATCATGCAATACCAGCACCATTGAATTTTGAAGGATTTCCTAAAAGTGTGTGTGTATCTATTAATAATCAAGTATGTCATGGCATTCCATCTGAATCAGTTGTGTTGAAAGATGGGGATATTGTTAATGTTGATGTCTCTACGCTATTTAATGGGTACTACGCAGACTCATCTCGTATGTTTTGTATTGGTGAGGTTACAGAAGAGAAAAGGAGACTTGTTGAAATAACTAAACAAAGTATTGGCGTAGGACTACAACAAGTCAAACCATGGGGATTCTTAGGTGATATGGGGCAAGCAATTTCTGATTTTGCTAAGGAAAATGGGTATTCAGTTGTTGAGGAGATTGGAGGACATGGTATAGGATTAGCATTTCATGAAGATCCATATGTAAGTTATGTCTCTAAGAAAGGAGAAGAAATGGTTATGGCTCCTGGGATGGTTTTTACAATTGAACCTATGCTGAATAGGGGAGGAAAAGAAGTTTATACAGATAAAAGTAATGGGTGGACAGTTTATACAGTAGATGAACAACCATCTGCACAATGGGAGATACAAGTTCTTATTACGGAAGAAGGCTATGAGATTTTATCCTATTGATTAGAGTAGAGAGCAAATTGCTCTCTATTTTTTTGCGGTTGTGATATAATAAGTCACAAAGATGTTTATACTTTATTTAAGAAATCATGTTTTAAAAAGAAGTGAATATGAAAAATAGATCAGGACCTCTCATATTTGTGCATCAAATGAGAGGTTTTTGTATAAGTAAACAACTATACTAAGATTCATAAGGAGAATAGGAAATGGAATGGTTACAACAACTTAATGAGGCAGTACAATATATTGAAAAGAATCTAGATGGAGAAATTGAATATGAGAAAGCAGCACAGATTGCATGTTGTACAACGTATCATTTTCAAAGGATGTTTTCATACATAGCAGGAGTATCTTTATCGGAATACATCAGAAATAGAAGACTTACGAAGGCTGCTTTTGATTTGCAGAATGGCGGTAAGGTTATGGATGTAGCATTACGCTATGGGTACGAATCCCCTACCGCTTTTAATAGAGCTTTTCAAAAGGTGCATGAAGTATCACCTTCAATAGCGCAAAAAGAAGGAACTTTCCTTAAAGCCTATCCCCCTATTAGTTTTAAAATAACCATTAAAGGAGTGGCAGAAATGGAATATAGAATTGTTAAAAAAGAAGAAATGAGAATAGTGGGAGCAAAAATTGACTTAGCTAAAAATGTAGAGGAGTGTTTTACTAAAATACCTATGTTTTGGCAAGAGGTAGGCCAAAGTGGTAAGATAGGCCAGATTGTATCAGTGATGGATGATCATTCAAAAGGCGTACTAGGGGTTAGTGCATGTATGGAGCATTTGGATCAGTGGGCATATTATATAGGCGTTGAGACGAATCAGGATGTGCCAGAAGGGCTAGAAGCATATACAGTGCCAGCATGTACATGGGCAGTATTTCCAGGAACGGGGCAAATGCCAGAAGCTATTCAAGAAATTGAAAAAAGAGCAGTAACAGAATGGCTACCAACATCAGGCTATCAATATGCAGATGCACCAGACATTGAAGTGTATTTAAACCAAGACCCAATGAATGCAGTATTTGAAGTATGGATTCCTATTAGAAAAACCTCACTTTAAACATGAATGATAAGATGCATTTAAATGAGAGACGCTACTTCTTGGTGGAGGGAATGAAAACCACATTGACAACCAAGAATATAGAGGGAAAATTACCAGCCCAGTAAAATTTGAGTATTTTCCCATTGATGTAGAGGACAAAAATCTGTCAGCTTTAGAGGTTGTACGTGAAGCTATTGCTCCGTTTGCCCTGTGGGAAAAACGCTTGGAGGAATACATGGAAGATGATGAGCCTACTAATCATTTAGATGCAGAGGGAAGAGCGTGTGTTGCTAGGTATTTAGCAAGTAAGAAAGGATTCATCATCATCTCCCACGACCGAACGTTTATTGATGAGGTAGTAGACCATGTACTGTCCATTAATAAAGCCAATATAGAAATTCAAAAAGGAAATTTTTCTACGTGGTTAGTGAATAAAGAAAGAAGAGATGGTTTTGAAAAAGCTGAAAATGAAAAACTGCAAAAAGAAGTTAAAAGGTTACAAGATGCAGCAAAACAAAAAGCAGGATGGTCTGACAGTTTAGAGGCAACTAAAATTGGGAGTGGTGCTTGCGATAGGGGGTTTATCGGACACAAAGCAGCCAAGATGATGAAACGTGCAAAGTGCATTGAGGCGCGTCAGAACAAGGCGATTGTAGAAAAATCAAAGTTGCTTAAGAATATAGAAGTGATAGAGGAACTTAAGTTAAACAACTTAGTCAGTACACAAGAGGAAGTCTTAAAAGTACAAGATTTACAAGTGGTGTATGATGACGTACCAATCTTTCAACCACTAAGCTTTGATATAAAAAGAGGCGAACGTATATGGTTATATGGAAAAAATGGGTGTGGTAAGTCAAGTATCATCAAGGTGTTGCTAGGAGAGAATATTAAACATACAGGATTTATACAAAAAACAGCCAAGGTTTCTTATATTGCTCAAGATACATCTTCTTTAAAGGGAACAATTAATCACTTTATTACCAATAATCAGCTTAACAATGAGCGTCTAAAGAATACGTTATATAAATTAGGATTAGAAGAAAATCAGTTCCAAAAGCATATCGAAGAGTGGAGTGAAGGGCAAAAGAAAAAATTATTGATTGCCAAAAGCTTATGTGAAGAAGCGGAGTTATATATATGGGATGAGCCGCTGAATTTTATAGATGTTATCTCCTATATGCAAATTGAAGAACTTCTATGTAAAGAAAAGCCTACGATGTTATTTGTAGAACATGATGAATCCTTCGGAAACAGAATAGCTACAAAAAAGATAAGGGTAGAATAGTGACCAACATTAGATTATCAATATGCAGATACGCCAGATATTGAACTGTATCACAAATAAGGGAATTATAGATAGAGAGGGGTGAAACCAATGACATTATATTTAGGAGAACAAGTAACTGTAGTAATGGATAGACCTCTAGGAAGCAAACATCCAAAACATGGCTTTATTTATCCAATTAACTATGGGTATATTCCAAATACAGTAGCAGGAGATGGAGAAGAAGTCGATGTCTATGTTATAGGTGAATTTGAACCACTAGAAAGGTTTGAGGGGTATATCGTTGCAATCATCATCAGAAGTGATGATGTAGAAGAGAAGATGGTGGTTTGTAAACAAAGAGATAGATATACACTAGAACAAATAAAAGTGCTAGTAGAGTTTCAAGAGAGATTTTTTGATTCCAAAATAATTATGGCATAAGAGGGTTTAGTTTTAACAAAAGTTTGTTTTATTTTAGGATTATAGGAAAATACAATGAATTAAAAATAGAATGGAGACACTACTTCTTGAGGAATGAAGTGTCTTTTTTGTTTTAAAGCTAAATTTAAAGCCTTTTAGACTGCCCTCAAGGTTTAATATAATTGAAGATAAAACTAAGATTGACTTTAATAATATTAAAGTGTATATTTAATATTATTAAATATAGGAGGATTGAGATGCCAATAGAGATAGTGCCAGAATGGATGAGAAATCTAGAAGATGAGGATATAGCATTTATTAAAAAGTTTGTTTTAGCTTCAGGGTCTTTAAAAGAAGTAGCCAATCAGTATAGTGTGACTTATCCAACAGTAAGATTGAGATTAGATAAGCTGATACAAAAAATTGAAATTAATGAGCAAGGTGCGAATGAGCCATATATTGCATTAATTAAGCGTTTAGCAGTTAACGAAAAATTAGATTTTGATACAGCTAAAATTTTAATTACAGAATATAAAAAAATGAGAGGAGAAGAAAAATAAGATGAAAAATATTATAGTTTTGTTATTATTACCATCTATAGGAATAGCACTACAAGTATATTTATCAAGAAGAAAAAATAAGTGGTTAGGACTTATCTTGCCAGTTGTTTGTATAATGTTTTCGCTTTTTGCAGTATTAGGGATGGCAGCCTTTACTAGTGTTACAACACAAGTAACAACAGTAACTGAGAATGGAGAAATTGTTGAGCAAATAGTAAATGAAGAGAAAAACGAACCATTAATGAGTGCCACAGAAATGATACTATCGGCCAGTGCCATTTTTGCTATATATAATATACCTACGCTAATTTTAATAGGTATTTATGTTGGATGTAGAGAAAAAAATAAAAAGAATTTACAATTACAAAAGATGAACATACAAGATTTAGAGTGACGATACGAACGAATCAAAGGGTTCAGCTATCAAGCGTAAGAAAGGTTGGAATATTTACACAACTTCATCAGGATGTTAGAATAAAGGTGAAATAGATAATTCCTAAGCTTAGGAATGAAAAGTAAGAAAAATGTAGAAAATCACAACTAGGGAAGACGCTGGTGCTTTATCACTTCCTCGTGCCTGCTAGAGAAAGGATGATGATCATAATGAAGGATTTAAAAGTAATATTTATGGGGACACCTGATTTCAGTGTAAATGTACTTAAGGGCTTAATTTTGCGTACGAATGTAATAGGCGTAGTAACTAAAGTAGACAAATTAGTTGGTAGAAACCAAATATTGACCCAGCCCGCTATAAAAAAAGTGGCACTTGAAAACAATATAAATGTCCTACAACCAACTAAAATAAGAGAAGAATATCAAAGTATACTTGATCTAAAGCCAGATATCATTATAACTTGTGCATATGGTCAATTTCTTCCTAAAGAGATATTAGACTATCCGAAATATGGTTGTATCAATGTTCATGCATCATTACTTCCCAAATTAAGAGGAGGTGCGCCTATTCATAGAGCGATTATTGATGGATACATGACTACGGGTATTACCATCATGCATATGGGAGAAAAAATGGATAATGGTGATATCATAAGTCAAAAAAGTATAGCAATAGAAAAAACTGATAATGTAGGTGCGTTGCATGATAAATTAAGCCTATTAGGTGCAGAACTGTTAATAGAAACATTACCGAGTGTTGTCAGTGGACAAGCGAATAGAGTAATCCAAAATGAAGATGAAGTAACATTTGGCTATAATATATCAAGAGAAGATGAACATATTGATTTTAATAAAACAACAATAGAAGTTTTTAATCAGATAAGAGGACTTGATCCATGGCCGGTAGCACATGCCGTTTTAGAAGACAAAGAAATAAAAATATACGAAGCAGTTATCGGTGAAGAAAACTATAACGAAAAATCAAATGGTGAAATAGTTAAATTATACAAGGATGGAATAGGCATCAAAGTATCTGATGGGGAAATTATTTTGAAAACAATAAAACCTTCAGGTAGTAAAAAAATGAAGGTAAAAGATTATTTTAACGGATTTAAAGAGAAAGACAGTCTAATTGGTAAGATATTTATGTGAGTTAAGAGTAGTTTCAACTTGTATGACATACTTTATTAGCAAACAATAGTTAATCGTTTGCGAGAGATAGTACTTTGAGAATACTAAAAGGGGTAAGCAAAGAAGAAGTCAAAAGAAAACGCAATGTGAAAATAACTAAAGAATTATTAAACAGACTAATCCTAGAACATAAAAATAAATGTTCTAGGATTTTTTTAGGGGAGAGGATTGAATGACGAAAAAGCAGTTTAAGGAAGCAATACGACGAGGGTTGGGAAGTGCAATTGTAGAACTAGTGAATACAGAAGATGTAGAGCAATATAAGGAGATTGTTTTATGGGCATGTCTTAATAATACCTGCTATGATACACAATCAGAAGGAGGAAGAGGGGCATACCTTTATAAGGCCATTAAAGTATATGCAGATACAGAGTACTTTGAAAAGAAGGTTATTGATAAATACAGTAGCCATGTAAAGGGAACTTGGTTGCAAGAACAACTTACTGAATTATTATATCACTTTGCAAAAGATGGAAGTTTGGAGGCTAGAAAAGTACTTTATAAAAAATATGATAAACTGTTTAAACGACTAGCAAACGACAATGGAAAAGGCAATATATACGATGATAGGGCTACGTTTGAATGGCTAACAGTTTGGATGACATCTCTAGATGGGTTTAAAGCTTTTAAAAAGATTGTAAGGCAAATAGGCGAATTTTATTACAAAACAGGTGATAACAACAATTTCTCCACAGACTGGTTTTATGAAAATGCCAAAAGTAAATTTGGTAAAAAAAGAGTTATAGCTTTTATGCAACGAGAAGCAGTAAAGTTTCCTGAGGTACAAGCTTTCTTAGATGTTCAGAAGCAATGGGAGGAAGAGCCAATAAAGCAAGGTACTCAGCAAGCGATTTTAGAGGATTTTATAGAAGGTTGTTATGATACAGCGAGTATGAGGCGAAGGGGGGCTTTAAGGCAGTTTATAAGGAATGCAACCAAAGAAGAGTTGGAGAATTTAGCTTATAAAGCAATAGAAGAGACACGGGTAGAAGTAAAAAGAAATTTATTAGAATGTTTTACTAAGGTAAGATTCCCGCTAGAAGAAGATTATTTGTGGGAGATGCTAGAAAATGAGGAATTACGAGATGTTATCTTAGAGGCATTAAGGTATTTTCCTTCAGATAGAGTACATGATTTTATTTTAGAAGAATTAAAGCAAAATAGAGGGAACGTAGACATAATTTTATTGTTATGTAAATGTTATAGAAATGAAGATGAGGATATACTTAATCAAAGTGTGAAAAGTGTAAAGGTATCTTATGAGGATGGGAGTTGGCATACAATTTTTGGTGAAGTAGAACAACTTATAAAAAATAATTCAAAAGTGAGTAGCAAACTACTGATGTATATGTATAATCAAACACTATGCTCTTATTGTAGAGGAGAGATTGTAAGGACTATGCATAAAAGAAAGATGCTCACGAGGGAATTATTAGAAGAGTGTTTATATGATAGCCATGAAGATATACAAAAATATGCCAAGAGACACTTGAAAACCTACAATTAACGAGACGAGGGTTTTCTTGTAAAAAACAAAGAAAAATAAAACTTGCAAATGATTTTAGATAAAAATAAAATATTATAGTATAATTAGAGTTAATTTAGAGATATATGGAGGAATAGATATGGGCTTGGGAAAAGTTATCTTAGGAGCAACAATAGGGGTAGGAGCAATTGCGGCTGCACCATTTACAGGTGGAGGGTCATTGTTTGCAGGAGCTAGTTTAGCAGCATCATTAGCAGGTGCAGGAACCATAGCTGCTGCAGTAGGGGCCGGTGTGGCAGGAGCAGTGGCAGGAGTAGTTGCAAATGAAATGGAAGAAGGTAGTCGCAACGAAGAAAGAACTGCTGCCAAAGCAGATGGTTTTGAGGATGGCTTAAAGAAGGGCGAGGAAAATGTAAAAGCTGAAGTTAATAGAGTATTGAATGATATAAAAAAAAGAGATGATTTCTTAATAGGATTAACAGCTTTTTGTTATGCAGTAGCGAATTGTGATGGGGAAATTGCATCTGCAGAGATGGATGAGCTAGACTATTATTTAAATATCATAAAAATAAATAGTACGTTATCACCGGCTGTTAAAGGGGAGTTGACACGAGTAAAGAATAATAAGGCTGACTTTAAGAACATTACTAATAAGTTGGACAAAATAGATGTTGAGGACTTATCAAGTTTTACTGAGATTCTAGAGAGTATTATATCAGCAGACAATCAACTTTCACCAGAAGAAGTTCAAATAAGAAATGAATGGAATGAGTATTATGGAAAAAGACAAGCGTAGTACCGCTCAGAGAAGAGCAGAGAGAAGGCGTGTTCAAGGAAAGGTTACGGGAGAGTTCGACTTTGACTTTGCTACGGAGGTTCAAAGTATTGATGATTATTTTAATGTTTTTTTGACAGAAGAGAAGATTGTTAAGCTTCGGAATGAGTACATAGATATCAACGATAAGGTATATGTGGATTTTAAGGAAAAGACTTCCCTTGAAGCAAAGGATATTACTTTTTTATTTCTTGCTATTGGTTTGCAGTGTGCCAGACAATATCTTCTGACATCTTTTCGGGAAAGAGTTGATCATGAGTATACAAAAAAGGATGATAAGAAGATTGAAGATAATATCAAAAATGTCTTGAAAAATGGTGAAAATGAGACTAATAAGCAAGGTGGATACTATTATCGAAGCCTTGAAAGGATATTTTCAGATGGAGTTCCTTACGATACCATAGCAGGAGGGAAAGGATTAGGGCTAAGTGGTCAAAATCATAGGTATAAGACACTTGGGCATGACCCAATTCTAGGTTGGATTTTTGGACCGTTGAATATAATGACGGGTACACTAACAACATATACTTTTCAGTCGTATCACATTAGAAATATGACACAAATTAATGGTGTACAAAAACCCTCGATATATAGTAGGGCTGAGAATGGGAAGATAATTGAAGCTTCGTTTGAGAGGATAAAAAATGAACCAGTTGCACTTGCTGCTTCAATAGCAAAACAGGCCATTCATTACAATTCTGATGTAAATACTAAGAAGAGTTTGCCTGTTCCTTTTGTTCAAATAATATCTCCAGAGATAGCGAAGCAATTAGCTGATTACGGTATCGATATGGCAAATATTGCAACAGTAGGAAAGCAAGCGACATATTCAATTCTTATAAACACTATCATCGCAATAGTCCATAGAATGTTCTTTGATTCCACACATGATGGTGATGAGAAGCTATATGAAGTTAGAACTAGAAAGATTCTTCTTTATTCAAATGCAATTTCATCAGCAAGTAATGCTCTATATGTAGCATTTAGTGGTGACATTGCTAAGCTTGATATCGGTGGTATGTTAGTAACTATTTACCGCATTGTAACAGATGAGAAGTTTATACGTCAGGTAATGAAAGAGTTTGTTGATTCTCAAGTTTCAGAAGCTTATCAGAAAGAACTTGATAGAACTAATATAGAGTATAAAAGATTATTGCTTGAATTAGGCTATTAGATGATGAAACTATTGCATTAAAGACAAAGTTACCATTAGAAAAAATAAAAGAATTAAGATAATAATTATATTAAACAGACTAATCCTAGAACATAAAAATAAATGTTTTAGGATTTTTTTAGGGGGAAATTAGAATGATAAAAGAATTTTTGAATTAGCTTTAAAAAGTTGAGGCTCAATGGGAATGAAATATGTTATATAGGCAATAGTTTTAAGTATATGGTTTAATAAACAAGGAAATAAAGCCAGCTATAAAGACGGTGAGGTGTTAGAAGTCATGGCGTATGGGGAGATACTGGAATGGTTAGGTAACAAAGGAAATTGATTAATATTTACATAAGTTTATTAGGATGCTAAAATGAATGTAAAATAATGAATGAGCGACAAGGGAGAGAAAAAATGACAGAATTATTAGCACCAGCAGGAAGTATGGAAGCTTTAAAAGCTGCAATTTCTAATGGTTGTGATGCGATATATTTAGGAATGCAAAAATTTGGTGCACGTGCCTACTCATCTAACTTTGATTTAGAATCGTTAAAAGAGGCGGTGATATATGCGCACCTGAGAAATGTTAAAATCTATGTGACAATGAATACCATCATTTTTGAAAATGAAGTTGAAGAGATGCAGCAGCAGATAAAAGACTTAAATGAAATCGGTGTGGATGGTGTCATCGTTCAGGATCTAGCTGCTTTTGATTATATCGTTAAAAACTTTCAGGATATGGAAGCACATTGTTCAACTCAAATGGGAATAGACGATTTAGACGGAACTTTATTATTTAAAGAACTTGGTGCTAAAAGAGTTGTCCTATCCCGTGAGGTTCCGATTGAAAAAGTAAAAGAGATCAAAAGAATAGCTAAAATACCTTTAGAAATTTTTGTTCATGGTGCTTTATGTGTATCATACTCTGGGAACTGTCTCATGTCTGGATTAATCGGCTATCGAAGCGGAAATCGCGGAAGATGTATAGGTTCATGCCGTAAGCCGTATGAACTTATTGATAAGACAACGGATACCGTTTTAGGAGAAAACTATATTTTATCGACGAAGGACTTAAATACAATCGACCACATCGATGATTTAAAGGAAATTGATTCTTTAAAAATAGAAGGACGTATGAAAGAGCCAGCGTATGTGGCGAATGTAGTATCAAGATATCGCATGGCATTAGAGCATAAAATAACTGAAGCAGATAAAGAAAATCTGAAGAAAACATTCAATAGAACCTTTACTAAAGGCTATTTATTCCACGAAGATAAGAAAAATATTACAAACGTCTCAAGACCGAATAACGTGGGATATGAAATCGGTCGCATTAGCAAGACACATAAAGACATGTACGAAATAACACTGATTCATACTTTAAATCAAAACGATATCATCCGCATCAGTCATAACGATGAAGATGTGAATTTAACGGTTGCAAAACTGTATGATAAAGAGGGCAATTTAATCAACAAAGCAGATCGTGTGTGCTATATCAAAATCAAAGAAAAATTATCTAAGGGTGACGTCGTTTATACATCCAAAGATGCTTTATATTATAAAGAGTTAGAAGCATCAGTGGAAAAAGAATTTAAGCGTTTTAAACTGGATATGAAAGTATATGCTTATCCAGATGCAAAGCTTATCGTAGATGCTCAGGGCTTAGGCTTTAATTACCTATATGAAAGCGAAGAAGTACTAGGCGAAGCAATCAACAATCCAACAACAAAAGAGCAAGTCATTAAGCAACTTTCAAGATTAAATGATACGTTATTCGAACTAAATCATGTAGAGTTTGATGGGTGGAATGCATTCGTTCCAGCGAAGTTGTTAAATGCAGCAAGAAGAGATATTGTACAGGCCTTATACGACTTAAAGATTAACAGTCAAAACAAAAGAACGAAGGACTTAAACGCAAACGAAAAAATAAGCTTTGCACCGAAGCAACCATACCTTACAGCTACTGTGACCACTAAGGAGCAGTATGATGCGTGTATAAGCGCTGGTATTCAGGAAGTTTACTTTGAAAACGTTGTGAGAAGAAACCAGAATGATTATAAAGACAAAGAAGGCCAGCTACTCATAGGAGGATATGGCGGTATTTATCACTACAGAAAAACGAATCCTTTTGTTACGGACTACTCTCTCAATGTTGTGAATGCGACGAGCTGTTATGAACTCTATAAATTAGGTGCAAAACGCGTCACTTTATCTTATGAATTGAATAAGAGCCAAATTGATGATTTAACAACGGCTTATTATGAAGAAAATGAAGGCTATCCTGCACTAGAAATGATCGTATATGGTAGAGCGCCTATGATGTTTACCAAATATTGTCCGATGAAAAAAATGGATCAATGCGGTATTTGCAAAAAGAAGACTTATGAGTTAAAAGATGAGCACGGAACATTCCCTATTATTGCACATGATGATTGTACGACGACTCTTCTTAATGGAAAGACGCTTAATCTTTTAGATGAGCTACAAAACATTAAAGGAGTCGAGGCATTCAGATTAAACTTCACAGTTGAATCAAAAGAGCAGGTTGAGCAAGTCATTCATACGGCCTTAAGTAAATTAAATGGCACAGTGGATCACGCTGTCTTTAATCAAGAAACAGACACAAGAGGACATTTTAATAAAGAGATTATGTAGATAGCCCACGGGCTCGTTCAGCTGATATATAAAGGCCCCTTCATTTTTGGAGGGGCCTTTGATATGTCAGCAAGTCTTCTTGAGTAGCGTAAATACTTTGAAAGTAAGAAAGTTTTTTTGTTGGGAAATTCCTTGGCAAGCAGGAGTAGTTGTAAAGACATAAGGCGAACAAACTGTGAATATAAATAGAAGGAAATGAATCAAGGGCGTATTTTTAATGTTAAATCAATGAAGGGGGAGCGTAATGGAAAAGTTTTTTAAGCTCAAGGAAAATGGTACGAATGTTAAAACAGAGATTTTCGCAGGCTTCACAACTTACTTAACGATGGCTTATATTTTATTTGTCAACCCAATGATTTTATCGGGGGCGGGGATGGACCCAGGGGCTGTATTCATGGCCACCATTTTAGCTGCTGTTATCGGAACGTTGATAATGGGGCTTGTGGCCAATGTACCTTTTGCTCAGGCACCAGGGATGGGACTTAATGCAATGTTTACCTACACCATCGTCCTTGTCTTAGGATTTTCATGGCAACAAGCGTTAGCGATGGTATTTATTTGTGGTATTATCAACATCATCATTACAGTAACAAAGATTCGTAAGTCCATTATTAATGCAATTCCGCAATCTCTTCAATATGCTATTTCAGCAGGTATTGGCTTGTTCATTACATATATCGGACTTAAAAATGCACATTTTCTTACTTTCACTGTATCACCACAGGATGCAATCGGCCAAGAAGGCTCAAATATGTTTATCAGTGTCCAACATACATTGACAACATTTAAAGATCCTGTAGCGATTTTAGCTTTAATAGGCCTTATCATTACCATTGTTCTTTTGATTTTAAAAGTCAATGGGGCTATTTTGTGGGGAATCTTAGGAACGACAGTTATAGGGGTTTTTATGGGTGTAACCAATGTAGCAGGACTTAAGGACATGAGTTTTAGTATTCCAAGTATTGCACCTACCTTTTTACAGTTAGACTTTACAGGGCTATTTGCAGAGCCGGGTAAATTACTGATTGTCTTTACAACCATCTTTGCACTTTCTTTATCAGATACATTTGATACCATCGGTACTTTTATCGGAACAGGTAGAAAGTCAGGCATCTTTGATGAGAAAGATGAAGAAATCTTCAAAAAAGGCAATAGCTTCTCTTCTAAATTAGAAAAGGCGCTTTTTGCAGATGCAACAGCAACCTCTATTGGTGCGCTTTTAGGAACAAGTAATACAACGACTTATGTAGAAAGTGCAGCAGGTATTAGTGTAGGTGGAAAAACAGGGTTAACATCTGTAGTTGTTGCTATTTTATTCTTACTTTCAGTAGTGATTGCACCGATAGTAGGCATTGTACCAGCTGCGGCAACGGCACCAGCACTTATTGTAGTAGGTATTATGATGGCTGAATCTATTGGGAAGATCGAATGGGGTGAGTTTGAAGTTGCAGTGCCTGCTTTCTTTACACTCATTATGATGGCGTTCTCAGGCGGTATTACAAATGGTATTGCAGTAGGCTTTATCTTCTACTGTATCTGTATGTTCTGCAAAGGTAAGGCTAAAAAAATACATCCTATTATGTATATCGTAACAGCACTTTTTGTAATTAATATAGTTATTCAGGCTATGATGTAAGCGTTGTAAAATAAGGGAAAGACCTCAAACTTTACGAGTGTAGAGAATGAGGTCTTTTATTTTTTTTTGATAAAAACTGTTATAAAAAAAGAAAATCTGGTTTCTATTAGATGTCTAGACACACAGCATATGAAAGTAAAGAATAAGCAATACTTAGATATAAAGTAAAGCGTAGGCAGAAGATGGGGAGTAGGAGGTGAGAAGTAGCGTATGACATTTGAGAATTTATTTCAGCAATACTATCCCTATGTAGTAAAACATATTTTGAAGACAGTCAAGGAGCAAGACATTGCGGAAGATCTTGCACAAGAGGTATTTATCCAGCTTTATAAGACCAATTGGGAGGAGATAGAGCATCTTAAGGCGTGGCTCATTAAGTCAGCAGTATATGCCGCGTATAACTATATCCGATCAGAAAAAAGGCATCAAGCGAGAGTGGAGAAGGCAACACTGCTTGCAGAGCTATCTGATGGACAAAACCTAGAGGACAAGTGGGTACGAAAGGAAGAAATAGCACAAGTGCGCTATGCCATGGAAGACTTACAAGAGCAAGATAAAAAGTTGTTGATGCTTAGGTATTCGGGACTGAAATATAAAGAGATTGCAGCACTTTTACAAGTGGAGACAGCGGCAGTAGGAACGATGCTTGTAAGAGCACAAAATAAATTTAGGAAATGCTATATGAACCGTATGGAGGTAAAACGATGAAATGTTTGGAGAGTGGCACATTGCAGGCCTATATAGACGGTGAGTTATCACCTCAGATGATGACACGGATTATGCAGCATTTGGATCAGTGTGAGGCATGTCAACGTCAGTTCGAGACGGTTTTAGCAATGAATGAATGGGAAGAAACACTTAAAGAGGAAGCAAGGCCCTCGATTAGGATAGATATGCAAGCAGCATGGGCAAATATAGAAAAGAAAACAATACACAAAAATAGAATGAGTAGAATCAAAGGAGTATTTAGCGAGATGAAAAACACAAAAAAATGGATGACAGTAGCAGCAGCAGCTTTATTAGTAGTGACGGGGGTACCAGTCGTAGCAAGTGGAATCTACACTTTATTTACAGAGCATGTATTAGAAGATAATGTGGTAAATAACGGGATGACCAATGAAAAAGGCGAAACGATAGATGGTACAAAAGACGGTGTATTCTACACGTTGAATGAGAAGATTACAGACCAAGGAATCACAGTGCATCTAACAGAGCTTTATGTAGCAGAATCAAGGGTGTCTGTGCATTATACAATAAAAGATGAAGCAGGCAATCTGATGCCAGTAGCGTATAGCACAGAAGGATTAGACTTGCCGTTTGAACTTATGAAAGATGGGAAGCCATACCACACAGGCGTACGTGAATTAGGGGATAAGAATGATGCGACAGTGACATTTGCAGCGATGGAAGCGATCGACTACCCGGTGGTATTAGATATTGCCATTGACCAGATTGGTGATGTCAAAGGGGAATGGAAAACACAAATTGAACTGAGTGGTAATAAAGAACAATAAGCTAAAATGTTTGACAAAGCGATTCATTAGAGGCGAGCCCTACACCGGGCTCGCTTTTTGTGTTCCTCAAGGACGTATTCAAGATGCCAAGTTCGATACCCCCTGCTAGGGATAAAAATAGAAGGTTGCAATATATGAGAAAATTATGTAAAATCAAACTTGGTAAAAATATTAACAAAGGTAGGGATAAAAGTGTTTAATTTCTTTAAGAAAAAAGAAGTATCAAGTATTGAAGAAGTAGCAAGTCATATTTTTAGTGATGACTTATGTAAAAAAGCAATATGTTCAAATGCCTTATTTCAAAATCCATCCTTATTTTTAGATATGAAGCTTACGGATGAAAAGAGGGCGCAGTTTGTAGAAAATAATTTTTTCAATTTAAGGTATACTGGTGGCTCACAGGAGCAGTGGGATAAGCAGAAAAAGCACCTGATACCCGCAATGAAAGAGGCTCTAAAAATAGGCTATGATATAGTGGACAAACAGTCTTATGAAGCTGCGTTTGCTAGCTTTATGGAGGGCGAGCTGACACATGCATGGGACATTGTAAGAATGGTTGGGGTCACTCAAGATGCTTATACGGTAAGTTATATCGACTTAGCATTAGCTGGGGAAAAGATAGCTTTCTTAGGGCAGAAAATAAGCGACAATTACACTTCATGGGAAGCGGTCGCTACAGATTTTATCAAAGGAAAGCTTGAGTTTAATGATTTGAAAGAATTAGAAGGTCAAGATACCACAATGTTTGCTGATATTGAAGACATTTTAGTAATGGTAGACTTCTTATTCAATGATAAGGATACACCTTTAAAGCAGGTGCGCTTTAATAAAGAGGAGAACTTAGGGCAGGCTGGAAAAAATATTCTTGGAACTATTTTATCGCCTTCTCAAAGAGCTAGAAATATGATGAAGGTCTATAAAAAGGTATACGGATGGGAGCCTTTTGTCTTAATAGATGGCAACATGAGTGAGGAGCGAGATGAAAATACATATCGTTTTGTGCAAGATAAACTTAAGTTACAGCCTGCGGAAGAGATTGTCTTTATGCATGCCTATACCCATAAGAAGCCTGAGAAATCTGAGCTACAATTGCTTGTGACGAATCAGCGCATCATCAGCTTTTTAGCGAGAAAAAAAGAGTATATCTATATACCGTTTGAAGAAATAAATGAAAGCAGTCTAGCCATAAGAGGGTACGGAAAGGAATTATTTATAAACGGGCGTCTAATGCTTGAGTGTTTTTGCATTCATTCCGAGGAAGAGATCGCGGCTTATTTGGAAATTGTCTACGACCTAGTGGCATTTTTAAGACAAGCTTAAAAGTTCTAGGCAAGTGTAGTTGGATAAAAAATAAAAGGATAAATAATAAGGAGACAAAGAGATGGAAACAATAGGAACAGTCATAGCAGTTATAGGGACAATAGGATTTATCGTAGCAATGTGGATTTTATTTGGGTATTTATACTTCAAAAAAGGAAGTCTGAAGAAAGGTTTCTTACTTTTATTTGTGTCACTGCTACTGGTGGCAGGAGGGGTATATGTAGGGATACAAGGCGCATGGGTAAATGCAGAAAAGGGAATAGCATTATCAGATGATGTTATACATATTCTTGAAAATATCGAGGTAGAAGATGCGACACAAGAGCAAAGTGCACAGGCAAGTGGAAGTGTGTATTTGAAAATCAATGAAGAAGAATGGACAAAATATGAAGATGAAATCATGGCACATTACATTGCATTGCAAAGAAGTCTAGCAAGTGAGGCAGATGATGAGGCGTTGAAGGCAGAATTTAGAGCCTTAAGAGAGAAAACGCTTTCTAAGTAAGAAGGAATAAGCATAGGGAGCTAAAAGCTCCCTTTTTTTGATTGGAGCATGTATAAAAGGCAGTATGATAGATACAAGAGAGCGATAATAAATATTGAGTAGTGTACATAAATATGATAAAATGTGAAATTGGAACAATTACTGTAACTTAAATGCATAAAGTATTTGAGGGGCAGCAAAGTTATCACATAATCAAATAGGTGAGGAAAAAAGATGGATAAGAAAATAGATAGAAACATCATAATGGATTATATAATGGTTACAATAGGGATTACAATAGCGGCAGCTGCTGTGTATTTCTTCCTGATACCAGCAAACCTGGTAGTAGGAAGCGTGTCGGGGCTTGCGTTAGTTATTGGCGAGGTCATTCCTGTATCCATTTCATCTGTTACATTAGTCGTGAATTTATTATTGCTAGTAGTAGGCTATTTTGTAGTAGGGAAAGAGTTTGGGGTTAAGACAATCTATACTTCATTGATGTTTCCAGGATTGATATACATATTTGAGAGAGTCTTTCCAAATCAGCAACCGATCATGAATGACCCTTGGCTAGACCTTATAACCTATGTTTTGATTTTAGGTATATCTCAAACGATTTTATTTAGGGCCAATGCATCATCTGGAGGACTGGATATCGTTGCAAAGATTTTCAACCATTTATGGGGGATACCGATAGGTGTGGCGGTTTCTGTCGTGAGCAGTGTCGTTTCATTAAGTGCGATTTTTGTATATGATATCAAAGTTGTTGTTTTAGGACTGATAGGCACATACTTAAACGGCTTAATCATAACCCATTTTACGGATGCATTTAATCAGAAAAAACGTGTATGTATCATCTCACAAAAGCATGAGCTCATAGCAGACTATATTTTAAATGTACTAATGAGAGGTGTGACTTTATACCCTAGAGTCGGTGCTTATACTAAGAAAGAAGATTTAGAAATCCAAATCATTATAGAGAACAATGAAGTGATGGGACTGATTCGCTATATCAATGAAGTGGATAAAGATGCCTTTGTAACGGTTGGAAATATTGACTTTATAAGTGGTAAATGGCATACGAAAAAACAAATCAAAGAAAACAGAAAACGATTGATGGCGAATGGTAATGCAGCACATCAAATAGAAAAATAAAGAATAGCCCTGAGTGCTTGATATGATCCTCCTTAAGTAGACAAGGTAAATAACCAAATCTACTTAAGGAGGTTTTTTTATGTCTCGAAAGTTTAAATATCCACCTGAACTCAGAGTGAAAGCTTGTGAAGAATACCTAAGTGGTTGTTTTTCAATGTTTGATATATGTAATAAGTATGACATTAGTTATAATGCTAAATCGGGAACATGTTCTATCTATGATTGGCTACATATATATAGGCACAGTGGTGCAGAGGGATTTTTCTATTCAGCAAAGAAAAATAAACAGTATTCCAAAGAATTAAAAAAGCAGGCAGTCGAAGATTACTTATCTGGTAAAGGATCTCTGAATGATATTTCTGCAAAATATAAAGTTAAAAATACTCGTTCTCTCCGTGCATGGATTTCGTTGTATAATGCTAATAAAGAACTTAAGGATTACGATCCTAAACAGGAGGTCTATATGGCAGAATCAAGACGAAAGACAACTATTGAAGAACGTAAAGAAATTGTTCAACATTGCATAAATCACAAAAGGAACTATAAAATTACAGCGTCTTTGTATGATGTATCTTATAGTCAGGTTTATTCTTGGGTAAAAAAATATGATGCTAATGGGGCTGAGGCTTTAACAGATAAACGGGGGCGTCATAAAACAGATGCTGAAGTTGATGAACTTGAGCGTCTTAGACGTGAAAATATGAGATTGAAACGTCAACTTGAAGAAAAGGATATGTTGACTGAATTATTAAAAAAAGTGAAGGAATTCGAAAGGATGTGAGGTTAGGAAAGTTACGATATGATTCAAGATTTATGGCTATAAAGTTCTTTTACGAAAATAAACGCTGGAGTATTAACTGGATGTGCAAACAACTGGAAATATCCAGAGCTGCTTATTATAAATGGCTTCATCGTGAGATTCCACAACAAGAATTAGAAAATATTGAGCTGGCTACGTTGATAAAAGAGTATGATGATCGCTTTAATCATATCTTGGGATATCGTAGAATGACTTCATGGATCAATCACTTCAATCGAACTAACTATAGTAAAAAACGTGTGCATAGAATCATGCAAAAGCTTGGTATCCACTCAATAATCAGGAAGAAAAAGCGAAAATATCAGAAATCTACACCGAATGAAACTGCTGATAACAAACTGGGCAGAGATTTTTATGCCTCTAAACCTAATGAAAAATGGTCAACAGATGTAACAGAATTTAAGATTCCAGGTACACAGAAAAAACTTTATTTAAGTACTATCCTTGATTTATATGATAGGTATCCGGTTTCGCATGTTATAAGTTGTAGGAATAACAATCAACTTGTGTTCAAAACATTTGATAAAGCTATTGCTGAAAATCCAACGGCTAAACCTCTTTTTCATTCGGACAGAGGATTTCAGTATACAAATAAGGTATTTCAACAAAAACTTATAAATCAAGACATGGTACAATCTATGTCACGCGTTGGACATTGTATAGATAATGGACCAACGGAAGGTTTCTGGGGAATTATAAAAGCTGAAATGTATCAAATGTACGTTATCACGGATGAAGCATCTCTACGTCATGCAATAAATGACTACATACGTTTTTATTCAACTGAACGACCACAAGATAGGTATCATTGTAAAACACCATTAGAAGTAAGAACTGAAGCACTTCAGTCAGGACAATCACAAGTCTATCCTATTCTGCAGAATAAAAGAATTGAGAAATATAAAGAAAAATGGTGTGCATAGAAAAACGACCACGCAATTATGTGGTCGTTCATTAGCACTTGTTTTAGATATTTGCCCTGTCTACTTGACAGGGGGCATATCAGCTTCGTGAACAGAAGTACTCAGCGCTATTCTTTTTAACTGATGAACTAACGGTCAGACAAGCCGCCAGTTTTTTTGTTGTTAAAACCTTTACGTGAAGTAACGGATGACTTCTCTGGACGTTTACCATTTTGCGCTTTGGCATTTTTGGTTTTTTTTTCTTCGATAAGTTGTTTCATACGTTCTAATTGTGTAGACATTGTTTAGCACTCTTCATTCTATAAAATTTGGTGTCTTTATTGTATATCATTTTAAAGGAAATGACTAGAGGGATGAATGAAAGAAACTTTTAAAACCTAAAGGAATAGGGTATACTAAGAGATAAGATACATAGATGAAAGATGAGGTGGAGGAAGTGAACGGGTGCACTATAGAAGCAGTATGCTGTGAAATTGCCAAAAGCTATGGGCTCTATGCCATAGGGATGTTTGGAAGTAGAGCACGAGGAGATGCTGAGGAATATTCAGATTATGATTTTTTTATCATGGGTGATATCACTATGACACAAGAATTAGATATAGAAGCTACCCTTGAAAGTACGTTAGGCGTAGAAGTAGACGTCGTTAAACTCACACCTCAAATGGATAAGTTTTTGGCTAAAAATATCTTGAATGAAGGCATCGTTTATTATAAGGTAGCGGATTTATTTGATGCTTTTTATGAGAGTATAGAAAGATTTTTTGTAGAAAATCATGATTTTATCTATTTTAGAAAGAGGGATTTACTTGATCAATAACGATAGAATACTTAAGTTATTATTGGATTTAAAAGAGTGGGAAGAAGAATACCAAGCAGGTGTTGAAGCACTAAGTGTGAGTGAAACAGAGAAAATGAGTAAGATTATCTCACATAGTTTGAGGGCTTATTTTTTAGATTTTCATATCCTATGTGAAGACTTTATTTCTATTTATCTGAAAGCCCTTAAAAAATTTAGAATAGATGTGTCAGCTATAGAGGGTATGGAGCTGCTAAAGGATGAAGGTGTCGTTAGTGAGGCATTTTATCGCTTTTATGCCAGTTCGAGAAGACTACGTAATCGCTTAGCACATCGCTACAAGTTACCAGGAGATGGAGAACTTATAGATAATATCAATGACAATCATGCGCTTCTAGTTGAATTAGAAAATACATTAAAAGACTTGCTGAATAAGGCATAACAATACATTAGCATAGTAAAAATACTAGTAGTAGAAGATGGAGGGAAAATAAAGTGAAACTAGCAGAAGCATTGAATTTAAGAGCGGACTTACAAAAGCGAATTGCCAGTATCAAAGAGCGATTGCTTCGCAATGCAAAGGTACAAGAAGGGGAGCAGCCAGCAGAGGACCCGGCAGAACTTTTAAAAGAATTAGACGGAATGATGGTGCAGTTAGAATACTACATCAAGGCCATCAACAAAACCAATAGCACAACTTATGTAGATAACGAGAGTATGACGGACTTAATCGCTAAAAGAGATACTCTAGGATTAAAATTATCCATACTCAGAAGCTTCTTAAGTGAAGCCTCAAATAAGATTGATCGCTATTCGACCAAAGAGATTCGTATTTTAAGCACGGTGAATATCGCAGAAAAGCAAAAAGAAGTAGACAGCCTGTCAAAAGCGTATCGACTTATCGATACAAAGCTACAAGGGCTTAATTGGACCACAGATTTAGTGGAATAAAGCCAAGTTGGTAGTTTATAAGGGTGAACATAGACTCTGCTAATTG
This sequence comes from Cellulosilyticaceae bacterium, assembly GCA_051656485.1. GTDB lineage: Bacteria > Bacillota > Clostridia > Lachnospirales > Cellulosilyticaceae > JBOFDK01. The sequence goes on along the minus strand of JBOGBZ010000078.1, from coordinate 25,265 downwards.
AGATGTGAATTAGCTCCCGGAAAGTATATACGGAACCAATATACGCATAGTAATAGATGAGTTCAGTATTGTGACAAGGGCAAAGTAATGAGTGAATGTAACGACCGTATGTTAACTTATAAACGAGGGTGGATAGGGGATTGATTAGCTACAGATACCATAGAAATGATCAAGTAGAGAGCAGCGTGCTCTCTATTTTTGTAGGAAAGACTTAGAGAAGTAGACTAAAGAGAAGTAAGCTCAGTTATTTTTTTGCTTGCGGAAAGCTAAGGGTGTCTTTCCGTGAGTTTGCTTAAACATTTTGATAAAATTACTGCAATGATTATAGCCTATTTTTTTCCCGATTTGTTCAATGCTTAAGTCACTTCTCAAAAGAAGATCTTCAGCAATGTTCATACGAATGGAATGACTATATTGGCCAATAGATAAATGGTACTTTGCAGCAAAGCCAGCTTTTAATTTTTGTTCATTAAGAAAAACGCGCTTACTAAGACTTGCAATTGTGGGGGGATTACAGGCTTCTTTCGTCAAGATACTATGGGCTTTTTGGATTGCTAAAATGTCAGAAGACGTTAAGGTAAGAAATCTGTTATGCCCAATTTTGATATCACTATAGTAAGCGGGAGGTGTCAGTACACTTTCTTGAGCATTTGCCTCCTCTAGTGCAAGGTGTGAAATGATTTCTAATAGTTTAGATTCTAAGTAAAGAGGTGTGAGGCGACCCATTTCTCCTAAGTTAGCTAATTCTTGAATAATACGAGCAACTTGAATAGGAAGATAAGGATAGGTATGGTTAGTAATGAAATGCTCTAAATCAATAGCCGATGGAAAATGTGGGCATAACCATTCATCGATATAACGTTTATGAATAGTTATTTCAGCACCGTGAAAATGCTGACCTTTTTGCCAATGTTGTTTACCTTCCCAGTTATTTTCTACAATAAAAAAAGAGGATGATGTAAACGTAGCTTTACCAGTATAGATCGTACCTAATCGTAGAAGTGTTTCTTGATGTGAAAAAGTAAGCGAAAAATCCTCAGGAATCGTATAGTCGCCAATATCAAAGTCATAATAGCCCGGTCTACTGTACTTGATGAAAAAGCCCAATTCGGGCTTTTTTTTATTGTGATAAATGACACTGTCTCCTCTGCTATAACCCAGAAAAGACAGGTGGTGTAAAAAGAACTGTTGAAAATCAGATAGTGTTGATACAAGCATAAAAAATCTCTCCTAATAGTAATAAAAATCAGCTTTAGTCAAATAATAAGTAAAAGATTATTTAATAGTACACTAAAAAAATAGTTTATTAAGTTGATAAAATAATTAAAAAAGGTGTATATGTTGAAATGATAATCAATATCATATAGACTACGTGTAATGAAATATGAGGAGGCAAACAACAATGAAGAACAAATTATATAAAAGACTATTTAAAGGATTAGTAATGGGAACGCTAGCGGCAAGTATGCTTGTGGGATGCGGTGCAGCTACTGGAAAGAGTGAAGGTGAACAAGTGACTTCACTAGACGATACGGTCATCATAAGAGATGTAAAAGGAGAAGTGAAGATTCCTAAAGAGCCTAAGCGTATCATCGATTTAAGTGGTAATAGTGATATTCTAGCACTACTAGGTTATAAAGTGATAGGGACTGCAAATAGTGATGCATATGATTATACGCGATTTCCGACTTATCTAGAGGCGGAATTAGAAGGTGCAGAAATTTTAGGATATAGTATGCAAGATACAATGGATGTAGAAGCAGTCATGAATTTAAATCCTGATTTAATTATTATTTCAACTGTGCAGGAGAAGATGTATGAGCAACTAAGTCAAATAGCACCAACGGTTATGATACAACTCGAGGCACTTAATTGGAAAGATGATGTGCGCTCATTTGCAGATGTTTTCAATAAAGAGGCAGAAGCAGAATCATGGTTGAAAGCTTATGAATTAAAAGCTAAAGAAGAAGGTGTAGCGCTTCAGAAAGAATATGGAGAAAACACTACTTATTTAGCATTCCTTGCAAGTGGAGGACAATTCTTTGTTTTTGATGGTGCAGGGTTTGGGGATATACTCTATGAAGATATGGAACTTGCAAAACCTGTAGGAATGCCAGCACAAGCAGACATTAGTTTACCAGTAGTGACTTATGAAGGATTAGCAGCTATTCAAGCGGACTATATATTCCTCATTGCTACACCTGAAGATTTAGGAGAACTACAAAAAAATCCAATATGGAACAATTTACCGACAGTAAAAGAAGGTCATGTAGTGATATTAGAAGCATCACCATACTTTAATCAAGGTTATAGTCCTATTGGTAGATCATTAATAGTAGATGAAATAGGTGAGATGTTAAATGAAATCAAGTAATAGAAGGGTAAAGGGTTTACTAATAGGTAGCCTATTGCTGTTAATAGGAGGGATGAGCTTAGCGATTGTAATGGGAGCGACATCTCTTTCACTAAAGGATATATGGGAGAGTTTTACCCAGTATACAGGAACATTAGAGCAGATGCTAATACGGGATGTACGTATGCCACGCGTATTAGCGGTCGTACTGACTGGTGGGATACTGGGGATGACAGGAAGTATGATTCAAGGGGTTACAAGAAATCCTATTGCAGAACCTTCTATATTAGGGATTAGTCAAGGGGCAACGTTGGTTGTTGCACTTTTTTATGCAGCTGGAATCGCTGTAAATACACGAAACATAATGTTTGCAGCATTGATAGGAGCTTTTTTTACAGGAATCGTTGTCTTGTATTTTCTTTCTCATAAGGCCAATAATCAATCCATCACAAAAATTCTTTTGGCAGGAACGGCGTTAAGTACCTTTTTTATGTCCTTAACAACAGTCATTGGTTTACTCTCTAATCAATCTCAAATGATAGGATTTTGGGTGACAGGTGGTTTTAAAAATGTGACATGGTCTGACTTTAGACTTGTGTTGGTTGTAGCCATAGTGGGAGGGGGAAGTGCTTTAGCACTGTCTTCTAAGATTAACTTACTTAGCCTAGGAGATGATGTAGCTATTGGATTAGGTGTAAGCCCGGGAAAGATGAGACTGAGCACTTTAATGCTGATTATCCCTATGTGTGCAGCGGCGGTTGCAGTAGGAAAAAACATTGCTTTTGTAGGATTAATCGTTCCACAGGTCGTACGAAAAATAGTAGGTGAGGATTATAGAAAAATCATACCACTTTCTTTTCTGGTAGGTGCAGTGTTGTTAACGTATGCAGACCTTGCGGCAAGGATTCTTTTAGCACCGTATGAAATGCCTATAGGTATTTTTACAGCGCTTATAGGTGTGCCATTTTTCATTGCTATAGCAAGGAAGGAGAGAGGATAGTGGCAAATAAAAAATTAGTAGTAAGTATTTTAGGTGTTTTATTGATACTCTCCATCATAATGGGGCTAACGTGGGGAAGTTATACCATGACTATGGGTGAGGTTATTCAAACCTTATTAGGACATGGAAGCAATACACAAAATATAGCTGTTTTTAGTATGAGGTTACCACGTGTTTTAGTAGGGGCTTTCGTAGCGATAGCCTTATCAACAGCAGGTGCACTTCTTCAAACGATAACTAAAAATGAGTTGGCGGATACAGGGATTATTGGTATTAATGCAGGCGCATCTGTAGCCGCGGTATTATTTATTACGTATCAAACGGCGCAGTACTATAGTGAATTGGGACCGCTCTCTCTATTGGTGCTTCCGTTAGTCGCTATCATAGGTGCCACAGTGAGCGCAGTGCTTATTTATATGCTGTCTAGTAAAAATGGTATGAGACCCAAAAGACTTCTACTGATAGGGATTGGGCTCAATGCAGGACTTAATGCATTTATCTCTTTATTTACCTTTAGAGGTGGTGTTGGTGACTATAATAGAGTGCTTATATGGACGTCAGGAAGTCTTTGGGGATCAGGATGGAACTATGTGAGAATTATTGTACCGATGGTCATCCTAGTGTTTATCCTTGTGTTTCTGAATCATAAAAAACTAGATGTGTTGGCGTTATCAGATGAACTAGTGGTGTCGTTAGGACTTTCTTTACAAAAAGAACGCAAAAAATTTCTTGGGTATGCGGTTATCCTTGCAGGCATAGCAACAGCTTTTGCTGGGAATATTGGCTTTTTAGGCTTAGTATCACCGCACATTGCTAGAAGATTGGTAGGGCCTTACCATAAGTGGCGCATTCCTACGGCAGCGATGATTAGTGTCATCATTATTGTGATAGCAGATACCGTGTCCAGAAATTTATTTTCGCCTATTGAGATACCAGTAGGGGTAACAGTAGCTGTATTTGGAGTACCTTATTTTATCTATTTAATGATAAGAGAAACTAAGTGAGTATAGAGGAAGATGAGAAAGGAAGACTAGATGAAAGCAGCAATTCGAATGGAGCATTTGAGCGTAGCCTATGAAAATAATACAATCATAGAAAATATGAGCTTGGTGTTACTAAAAGAAAAAATAAATATCATTATTGGAAGCAATGGGTGTGGGAAATCAACACTCTTAAAGACTATAGCACGTATCAATAAACCTAAAGAGGGTTCTATTTTTATCAACGAAAGACCCATTAAAGGGATTAAGGAAAAGGATATGGCCAAGGAGGTAGCATTTTTACCTCAAGGACCTGTATGTCCAGATGGACTTACAGTTAGAGAACTGGTAGCATATGGGCGTTTTCCACATCAGAAAATGATAGGAGGGCTCAATGCACACGATCAAGAGATGATTGAATGGGCTATCAAAGAGACTGGACTAGAGGCGTTTGCGGATAAACAAGTAGACCAATTGTCAGGTGGGCAAAGACAACGTGCATGGATTGCAATGACTTTAGCACAAGAGACAGACATCATTATGCTAGATGAACCTACGGCATATCTTGATTTGGCATATCAACTAGAAGTTCTGGAGATTCTTCAAAGATTAAATAGAGAAAAGAAAATGACAGTAGTCATTGTACTTCATGAGATTAACCTTGCATTTCGTTTTGCAGACCACATCATAGGGCTGAAAAAAGGGCAAGTCATCTGTGAAGGGCACCCTCTAAAAGTTATTGATGAAGAGACGCTTCAAGTGATTTATGGCATTAAGGCAGAGGTTAAGAAAAGTGAATGTGGCAACTACCCTATTTGTATCGACTACACATTAAGTAGGCACACAGAATGATGAATAAAAATTTTTTAATAATAGTAATAGGGCAGATTATTTCTTTGTTTGGAAGTGCCATTCAGAGATTTAGTATGTCTTTATATGTCCTAGAATTCACAGGAAGCACAGCTGCTTTTGCAGGTATATTGGCACTATCTACGATACCTTATATTTTGTTTGCACCCGTAGCAGGAGCACTTGCAGATAAGATGAATCGTAAAAAAATCATGGTTACCTTGGATGTGCTATGTGCACTACTCCTAGGGGGATATGCTATTGTTCTATTAAAAGGGAGAGACCATGAACTAATCGTTGGGAGTGTGATGTTCTTACTTTCAGTTGGCGCCACACTATATGGGCCAGCAGTAACGGCATCTATACCGCAGATTGTGAAAGAAGATCAATTAACCTCGGCAAATGCTATAGTCAATCAGGTGGGTGCGGTCGTTAATTTTGCAGGACCTGTGTTAGCAGGTGTGCTTTATGGATTCATGGGTATTAAAATCATTGTCATCATCAATGCCATAAGCTTTTTAGTATCAGCCTGTATGGAATTGTTTTTAGAAATCCCAGATGTCAATCAGATGCAAGGTGCTTCTAACGGGATCAAACAGTTTAGAACTATAGGCAGTGGTATCGCTCAGGCATATAGAGATATGTATACGCATTTTTTATATCTTAAAAAAGAAAAACAAGTTATATTGGGCATTATTTTTTCTTATGCATTAGGTAATCTTTTTATTGTACCTATTTTATCTATTGTAGCACCTTATTTTATTAATATTAAATTAGGACTTTCAGCAGAAATATACGGTATGGTAGAAGCGGTTTGTGTAATAGGTATGTTAATAGGAGGCGGCATCATAAGTGCGAAGCCTAGGCTCTTTCATATAAAAAAAATACATTACACGTATCTACCTATGTTCATAGGACTTATACTGATAGCAATACTGGGTAGTGTACCAGGAAGCGCGTATTTTAAAGCGGTCCTTTTTGCCATTGGAGGATTAGGCATTATGTTATCATTAGCATTATCTAATGTGGTAACATTGACGTTTATCCAAAAAGAGATTCCAGTAGAACTCCTTGGACGTGTGGCGGCATTCTCAACAGCAGTGGCAACTGTAAGTATCGCACCAGGGCAGATACTGTATGGGCAAGCAATTGAAATGGGGATACCTTTAACCACTCTTTTGAGTATAACCGCATGCATTAGTATAGGTGTAAGTGCTTTTGTAAAATGGAATGTACGAAGTGTGAAGTATAGATAGCATCAGGTAGAGAATCAATCTAAATTGAGAAAAGGGGCATGCAAATGCCCCTTTTAGTATGTGTAAAAGAGGAGAATTTTCTCAAAACAAGGTACTGTTTATACATTAAAGACTGCTTTATACTTGAGTTAAAGAGAATAAAAGTATAAGGAGTAGAAGATGAGAGAGAGAAAAAAGACATTATGGACTAAAGATTTTTCGTGCATTACAGGGGCAACTGTTTTATCAGTGATAGGTGGGGAAGCGATGAACTTACCCCTAAGTTTGATGGTATTTGAAGAGACACAGTCAACGTTACTTGCAGCCATACTATTAATCTGTGGGATGTTACCAGATGTGGTCTTACCTATTGTGGTGGCACCTTTAATAGATAGGGGAAGTAAGAAGAAGTGGATTGTTAGCTTGGATTTACTGATGGTAGGGCTCTATGTAGCCATGGGTGTGTGGACAATGACCAATGGTTTTCAGTATAGTATGTATCTTTTGTTTGTATTAGTGATAGGGACAATTTCGGTATTTTATAGTTTAAGCTTTAATGCATGGTATCCTGACTTGATTCCAGCAGGTTTCGAGCAAAAAGGTTTTGCTGTAAGTGGGACGATTTATCCTTTCATCACCATCTGTATGGCACCAATTGCTACATTTCTCTATGAGAAAATAAGTATAAGCAATCTGTTTTTTGTGGTAGCAGGCTTGACGCTACTTGCGGTTGTGATTGAGATGTGTATTAAGGAGCTAAGAAAATCTACATCAGAGAAGTATACATTCAAGATGTATGTGGCGGATATCAAAGAAGGGTTTACCTATCTTAAAAAGGAGAAGGGGATTAGAAATATCTATACATATATGAGTATTACCAATGGTGCATCCCATGGGGTAGGGGTTATGACACAGGCTTACTACCAGACACAGCCATGGTTATCGGTGACGATGCTAGGATTCTTAAAGAGTGCGGAGATGATTGGGCGTGTGGTTGGAGGGAGTATTCAATACAGGTGTCAAATACCCGCCAAGAAGCGTTATACTTTTACAAAAGTAGTCTATAGTGTATATGATATGATGGATGGGCTTTTGCTCTTTATGCCGTATCCACTGATGATACTGAACCGCTTTGTGTGTGGCACATTGGGAAGTATGAGTGCCAATATTCGTTCGGTAGCCATTCAGTCCTATTTACCAGCGCATATGCGAGCGAGGATACAGGCGTTGTTTGGTGTGATTTTTGCCCTAGGCGGTATCTTTTTCCAACTAGTAGCAGGGGTGCTGGGCGAATGGATACCTTATAGAATGGTAGCACTCTTATTGGGCGCACTGACGTTTATAAGCATGATTATCCTTATTGTATTGCCGAAGAAAGACAATGCACCTATCTATGCAGCAGAGCGTGAGCAAGTAGATATGTAATGGTTAGATAAGCAAGAAAAAGAGTTAAAGACAGAAAAATCCTAGGACATTCATCAAAAGAATATGTCCTAGGATTTTTTTACAAAGATAAATGCGATAACTTAGAAAGAAGTCCAACCGCCATCTGTTTGAAGGATAGCACCTGTCATATGAGATGAATCATCAGAAGCTAAGAATAAAATAGAAGCAGCTTGTTCTTCAGGTGTAGCATCTATATTTGTAGCACTTTTTAAGATGCTCTTTGTTTTTTGGCCAGCCATAGAACCAGCAGCTGCAGGGTCCATACCGTTAGCGATAGCTTGTTCTCTTCTAGCTTTTACATAAGCCATAGCTTCGTGAACCATAGGTGTATCTGTACCAGCAGGGTTGACTGAGTTTACACGAATGCCAAAACGTGCATAGTCAAGAGCTAGATTTTTAGTAAGTCCATTAACAGCATGCTTTGAGGCAACATAAGCTGGATTGCCAGGGAGGCCAGTGATACCTGCAATAGAAGCATTGTTGATGATGACACCGGGTATATTTTGATTAATAAAAGCATTAATTTCGTGTTTACAACAGAAAAACACAGAGTAGAAGTTGTTATTCATTGTATAGTCTAAGCGTTCTTTATCTAATTGATGTGCAGGACTTGGTTGTCCCATGACACCGGCGTTGTTAACAGCGATATCTATCTTACCATATTGTTGGATAGCAGTAGCTACCATGTGTTCACATGATGATTCAAGAGATAAATCGAGGTTAAGGTAGATTGCATCACCTTGATCATCTAAGATTTGCTTAAGTAAGGCTTCGCCTTCAGCTTGTTTGATATCTACCAAAACTAATTTGGCACCTTCTTTAGATGCTCTTATAGCAGTAGCATACCCGATACCAGTTGCTGCTCCAGTAATAATCATAACTTTGTCTTGAAATCTTCCTGCATAATATTGAATAGCCATAATGTCCTCCTAGTTTTTATAAGTTGTTGAGTAATTGTAAATTAAATTTCTTCATCGCTAAAAAGGGTGGTTTCAGTAATCTTAGACATTTTTCTAAAAGTAATATAGAGTTGCTCTAGCTCTTCTTGGGAAAGTTCGCTTGTCAGTTCGTTTTCCCATTTTTTAGAGGTTTCTAAGATGAGTTGCCGTTTCTCCTTAGCATATTCAGTAAGATGAATATAGTATTTGCGCTTATCATTCGTATCTTGTACCTTGAAGATATAACCAGACTCTTCGAGTTTTAGAAGTGCACGAGTGGTGCTGGCTTTATCGACGCCTATTTTTTCATAAATTTCGTACTCCAGCAGCTTCGTTTTTAAAATTAAGTCATCTCTTTGTGTCTCAGAAAGTGGTGTCTCAGATGTATGTTGTAAGCGGGTCATAGAGTCTTCATATTCCTTTACGAGTCCATCGGTATACTGGGATAAGGTTTGTGGGAAGACGTACTTATTAATAAGAAGTCCCAGTACACAACCTACCACGGTAAAGAAGATACGGAGTATAAGGGTATCAGTACCAGCATTACCACCCATAGCCACACTTCCTAATGCAGATATGGCAATAAGTGCAGTAGAGATATAGTATTTCTTCATGAAAAGATTGATGTAAGCTAAGAAAATCGTAATATTTAAACGTATCATGTTATCTTCAACTACAGCGAAGATAGGTACAAATAAGAGAATACCTAAAAAAGTACCGATAATACGATCAAAAGCTTTCTTCTTTGTGCCATCCATATAAGGTTGAATGATGGCGATGAGCGGGAAAATCATCCAGCGTCCATAAGTCAAGCTCCATAAATCAGATAATAAGATGATAATACTTAAAGAAACAGCTACTTTTAAAGCAAATTTAAATGTAGGCGAATGGGGTTCAAGTGGTTTGAAAAATGTTCGAAATGAACAAGTCACCTTATCTGCATCAGGTGTAGCATTACCTATAGCATCAAGTGCTTGTGGTAAATCCTTAATAGCGTCAAGAAGTGGATACAAGCGTTCTTCAGGCATAGCATTGTGCAGTGTATCCCAAAGAGAAAGGATGCACTCCTTAGTAGCAACTTTATCACTTGTGCTATAGAAATAAGCATCTAATTGCTGTAATAAGTCTTTAAATTGCGTAAGATAATCTTTTTCTTGTGGTGTTAAAGCACTTGTAGACAGACTCCATAAAGCTTTATATAAAGCTTCAAGATTTAAAACCACTAGGAGTTTACCTTTATTTTCAGGTAAGAGAACTTTACCCTTCCCACGTGTATCGTATAAGGCTCTAACAATTGGTTTTGTCAGTGGATAAATAGCCTTAGGGGAAGCATCTGTGACAGTCCCATTTAAAATACCATCTAGCTGCTGCAAGACGAAAGCGAGTAATTGCTTCTTTGTATGGAAGACTGTCTTGTGGAAGCGACCACGATTAAGTACCAATTGGATGAGTAAAATATAAATGCATCCAACAAAAAGCGCGACCATTCTAAGTGGTAGTGCACCAAGTGGCGCAGGGGCAGAAAGTCCCATAAACATGTAGCCAAGTAAAAATGGGAAATACATATTTTCTTTGTAGCTATGGCAGCCTTCATAAACAATGAAAAAGATAACGACTAAGTTAATAACTAGCCCTAAAATCGGATTCAGATTCATAAAGGTGGCTGCTACACCAAGAGTAAGTAGAACAAGTGAAATGTAAAAAGTCTTTTTCACTAGATTTTCCTTTAAATCAATAGCAACTAAACTTAATGCCATAACAACAATTGATACAGCAACAATTGAGTTAGACATTCCAAATATTTTAGCAAAAATATTAATGAATATTGAGTTGGCTATGAAGGTTAAAGTCTGTGTGATAAATTGTTGTCGCGTAATAAGAACACCTCCAAATTATTAGTTGATATGTCAACTAATTTAAAATGATTCATAGGAATAGATAAATTTTGTGATATTTCATAAAAAGCATCAAAAAGGATGTTAAGCATGTGATACAAGAGGTATTTTTCTCAAAACAAGGTACTATTTATACATGAAAGACTGCCTTATACTTGTTTTAGAGATAATAAAAATACAAGGAGCTAAGAAAATGAGAGAGAAGAAAAAGACACTATGGACCAAAGATTTCTCATGTATTACAGGAGCAACAATTTTATCTGTGATAGGTGGAGAAGCGATGAACTTACCCCTAAGTTTGATGGTGTTTGAAGAGACGCAGTCTACACTGCTTGCAGCCATATTATTAATCTGTGGGATGCTACCAGATGTGATTTTACCTATTATCGTGGCACCTTTAATCGATAGGGGAAGTAAGAAAAAGTGGATTGTTAGCTTGGATTTACTGATGGTAGGGTTATATATAGCTATGGGGATGTGGACGATGACCCATGATTTTCAGTATGGGATGTATGTGCTATTTGTATTAGCCATAGGGACAATTTCGGTATTTTATAGCTTAAGCTTTAATGCATGGTATCCCGACTTGATTCCAGTAGGGTTTGAGCAGAAAGGTTTTGCTGTAAGCGGTACGATTTATCCTTTCATCACCATCTGTATGGCGCCAATTGCTACATTTCTTTATGAGAAAATAAGCATAAGCAATCTGTTTTATCTAGTAGCAGTCTTAACGTTACTTGCAGTTGGGATTGAGATGTGTATTAAGGAGCTGAGAAAGGCTGCATCGGAGCAGTATACATTCAAGATGTATGTGGCAGATATCAAAGAAGGGTTTACCTATCTTAAAAAGGAGAAGGGGATTAGAAATATCTATACATATATGAGTATTACCAATGGTGCATCTCATGGGGTAGGGGTTATGACACAGGCTTACTACCAGACACAACCATGGTTATCGGTGACGATGCTAGGGTTCTTAAAGAGTGCGGAGATGATTGGGCGTGTTGTGGGAGGGAGTATTCAATACAAGTGTCAAATACCCGCTAATAAGCGTTATACTTTTACGAAAGTAGTCTATAGTGTATACGATATCATGGATGGATTTTTGCTCTTTATGCCGTATCCACTGATGATACTGAATCGTTTTGTGTGTGGCACATTGGGAAGTATGAGTGCCAATATTCGTTCGGTAGCCATTCAGTCGTATTTGCCAGCACATATGCGAGCGAGGATACAGGCGTTGTTTGGTGTGATTTTTGCTCTAGGCGGTATCTTTTTCCAACTAGTGGCAGGGGTACTGGGTGAATGGATACCTTATAGAATGGTAGCACTCTTATTAGGTACACTGACTTTTATAAGTATGATTATCCTCATTGTATTACCAAAGAAAGACAATGCACCTATCTATGCAGCAGAGCGTGAATAAGTAAGGAAGTGAGTGGTGTGCAAAAAAAATCAAATATTTTTAGATGATGTTTTGTAAGGAAGTATATTATAAGTAGAGTGGAGCATATTAACAAGGATAATAAATCTAAGGAGGAAGTGGAATGAAGAAATACGTATGCACGATTTGTGGCTATGTACATGAAGGTAACAATCCACCAGATAAGTGTCCAATATGCAATGCGCCAAGTAGTAAATTCAATGAGATGGAAGGCAATTTACAATGGGCCGATGAGCATAGAGTAGGTATTGCAGAAGGTGTTGACCCACAGATTATAGAAGGACTTAGAGCTAACTTTGTAGGAGAATGCACAGAAGTAGGAATGTATCTTGCGATGAGTAGAGTAGCAGATAGAGAAGGGCACCCTGAGGTTGCTGAAGCATATAAGCGTATTGCTTATGAGGAAGCAGAACATGCTGCAAGATTTGCAGAGATGCTAGGAGAGGTTGTGAAGCCTTGTACAAAATCTAACTTAGAAGCAAGAGTAGAAGCAGAGTTTGGCGCATGTGATGGTAAAAAACAACTTGCAACGCTTGCTAAACAACAAAATCTTGATGCAATCCATGATTCAGTGCATGAGATGGCAAAGGATGAAGCAAGACATGGGTGTGCATTTAAAGGGTTATTAGATAGATATTTTAAATAAGGAGAATAAATAATGACAAAAGTAGCATGTAGTGTAGAAAACTGTTCGTATAACAACAACTTTGAGTGCTATGCTAAAAGTGTAGCAATTGGTGGTATAGGATCTACAACAGAAAAAAATACTTGTTGTGGAACATTTCTAAATCAAGATCAATACAGTAACTTAGCAGAACATACAGCATATAAAAGTATTTGCAAGGAGTTAACATGTAATGTAGCAAGTTGTAGACATTATGTAGAGAATAGATGTAAGCTAGATGCAATCAAAGTAGTAGGCGAAAATCCATCAACACTTTATGTAGACACAGATTGCTCTAATTTTGAACTAAGTTAATGAAGAGCGGGAAGGAATGGAGAGCTAAAGGCTCTCTTTTTTTTGAATAAAATACGAGGCGTTATACAATATCATGTATTGCAAGGGGATATCTCTATTGCAGTAGGATATTTAGGGGATGAAATGCCTGAGATGAACTGGATTATATGTATAGAGATATTCATGTGTCTGGGCGTACTAATCTATACCATGACATCTAGGCAGTTTAAGGCTAAATTTAGAAAAGTTAGTGGACAAATAGGCATGATTGATGGACTAGATAAGAAAAAATCCTAGGACATGTGAATATGTCCTAGGATTTTTTTAAGTGTGTGAAAGGTGACAACTAATAGCAATCGGTATAGATAGGTTCTTCCCACCAACCGAGGGCAACGATGGCACTATTAGGAACAACGGGGAGGTAGCCTCCTAAGTAGATAATAAGGGCGTCACCAGGTGGAAGGATGATTTGACCACCATCAATAACAAGTGTTGAGAGCGGTGATACAATACGACTAAAGAGGGTAACCCCACCAGCAGGTGGAGCAGAAATCGTTGGTAAATATTGAATCTTTCCTTTAGGGATAGGCTCAGGGTGTACAGAAAGATTGACGCAGCTTACAGAGGTGCTTACAAGTGGTTGAGTGATCTGGGTTTTCAGGATAATTTCAGCAGAGAAAGGATCTGAAGAGGTGTTTGTAACTGTTATTGCATTGAGATAGATCATCACGTTTGAGCAGGAAGGATTAGCAAGGGCAGCGATAGCATGAGTATCCTGAGCCGTTAAGCGAGGTGTTTCACCGATGAAATAATGGCCAAGTTGAGATTGATAAAGTGGGTAAGGAAGTGCGACTTCGGTGTGGAGGCAAGGATTGGTACTTAGCATAGAATCACCTACTTTAATAAAAGTTGGAGAACAAGTTATCTCCCTAATGTATCATATTACAGAGAGGGAAAAAGGGTTATTGGAAACCGACAGAAAAATAAAAAAAGAAGGTAGACATATATGATAGAAAGAATGTTGATATGATTTGTTAATTAATGTATAATTTTAAGATATAGTACACAAATAAAGAATATAAAAGAGAAATAGAGGATTGAGATGCAATTTATACAAATAGGTATATGTATGATTTGTTTAGTAGCAGTAGCTAATGTAGCCATTTATGCAATAAGTAAGCTATTACATAAAGCAAACTATAAAATGACTGGATCAGGTTATTATTTAATATCGCTAGTGGTCTTAATGTTTCTAGGTATAGGTGCAGGATGGTGTATCGTAAATAGTTTACATTAAAAATAAGATAAGAATGGAGAGCGGGGAAGAAGATGGGGAAATGGATGAGCGTCTTAGAAAAGTACAATATTATAGAAAAACAAGAGGAGGCAAGAAAACAGGCAGATACTGACCAAGTAGATGAAGGAGAGGCAGAGACTATAGGTGAGGAGATAAAGCCTATAAAAATGGAACAGGTTAGTGAGACTGAAGAAGTGACTGAGGAGAAGAGTCCAGAGTATAGTCTAGAGGTAGAAGAAGAAAAAAACGTAGAGGAAATGGGGAACGTCGTGATGTATGATCGAAGATTTTCGTTAGAGGAGATTTATCATTTAAAAGGGCTTAAGATGGAGCCACAGACAGAAACTGTCTTTGTATTAGAAAACCTTATACAAGCATTGCCAGCGGAACTTCCAGAGTATGTAAAGAAACAAACGGTGGACAATATTATTGTTGCATCAGCTATGAATTTAGAGAAATTACTAGCAGATGGGGAAGCACGACAAGTATGCCTCAAGCATTTTACAGAAGAATACAGTACGCAAACAATTGAAGATATCGAAGCATTGACAGCAGAGATTGCTAAGCTTTCAGCTATTATCAAAGAGTATCAAGAGCAAATTAAGAATAAAGAAAGTATGTTGCAAGAGCAGAGTAACCTAATGAAAAAAGAAGAACAACACCTTGCAAACATTCTCGCATTCTTTGCTCAAAAATAGGCACACTTTATGAAAAAGGGACAATATTTAGTACTCATCGTATGTCAACTTCTGATTGTAAGTGTCAGCTTAGTGTGTGGGCTCTACATAGGCTCTTTAAGATTAATAAAAGATCATACAAATGTGGTATACCATAACATAACTATTGAAAATATCGATGTTGGGGGTAAGGACTATGATGAAGCAGTGCGTTATATAGAGGAGACCTATGTAAATCCTATCTTAAGTCAAGAGGTAACCATTGCAAAAGGTGAAGAAGTAGTCACCATGATTATGGAAGACTTCTATAAGCCCGTAGACATTCAAGTATTACTTCAAGATATAGCAGTAGATACCAATGCATTAAACAAAAGAGAAAAGCTTCAATTACTTGCAGGCCAACAAACAAAAGACTATGACCTTTTGTTGGAAGTGGATGATAGTAGGGTAAAGGACTTGGCAAAGAAGATAAGCACTGCTATTAATAAAGAAAGTATAGAAGCCACTATCTTCATTGATGAGGCCAGCAATATCCAGATTACCCCCCATCAAGTGCAAGGGGAATTCAATGAACAAAGCTTTATAGTAGCAGTAGTCGATGGCTTGAAAGAACAAAAGTCATTTCAATTAGTAGTAGAAGATTTTGTAGTAGAGACTAATCCAGCAAGAACTGCCGAAACATTAGGCCAAATCGATACATGCATTGCTTCGTATAGTACCAAAGTATATGGAGGAGATGAGAGAGAGACCAATGTACGTCTAGCCAGTGAGGCCATTAATGGTATCGTTCTTTTACCAGGAGACATATTTAGTTTTAATGACATCGTGGGGGATTCCACAGAAGAAAAGGGTTATAAAGCAGCACCTGTCATTGTCAATAAGCAAATGGAAATGGGATTAGGAGGCGGCGTGTGCCAAGTCTCATCGACCCTTTATAATGCGGTGCTAAGAACAGGACTAGGGTCTGTAAGAAGACAACCACACTCCATACCACTCTCTTATGTACCCAAGGGATTAGATGCAACTATAAGTTATGATATCATCGACTACCAGTTTCAAAATACATTTGACTACCCGATCTATATACAAAGCTTTCTAAAAGATCAGAATGTCTATGTACATATTTATGGCAATCAAGCTTTAAAAGGGCCAGTCTATGAATTGAAAACTGAAACCTATGAAGTGATTGCTTCCCCAGTAAAATACATCAAAGATGCTACTTTACCAGAGGGTCAGAAAGTACTCACTCAGAAAGGTAGACAAGGATATAAGGTCAAAGTGATGAGAGAAAAGTATGAAGAAGGTAAACGTGTAAGTACGGAAGTCATTTCGAAAGATACGTATAAACCTTCGACGACTTACTATAAAATAGGGACTAAAAAAGTCTCAAAATAGCCTGATGTATAAAAAGAGAGCCAATGATTTGGCTCTCTTTTTATGCACCATTGACAATGCGTTCCATAGCATTCAGGATATTTTGGTACCCTGTGCACCTACATAAGTGGCCAGAGATAAGCTTGCGAAGTTCATCTCTCGTATAGTGCTTCCCACTGCCTACGATTTCCACAGCGGTCATAATAAGACCTGGGGTACAGAAGCCACATTGGACAGCGGCTTCATCTACGAAGGCTTGCTGGATAGGATGAAGAAGACCTGATTGACTTTTCAGACCTTCAACAGTGATGATACTTTTGCCATCTGCCCATATAGCTAAGTAGATGCAGGTATCTACTGCTTTGCCGTCGATAAGAACTGTACAGGCGCCACATTCCCCGACCTCGCAACCTTTCTTGACACTGGTAAGACCTAAGTGATTTCTGAGGGTATCTGCTAGAGATTCCCTTGAATCCACAGGGATTTCTCTTTGGACGCCGTTCACAGTACACGTAATAACTTTAATCATGGATGGTACCTCCTCCTAATGAAATAGCTTCTTTGAGAGCGAGCTTAGTGAGTTCTTCCACAAGTTGTAGACGAAATGCTTTGGAGGCACGCCAAGAATCACGGGGTTTGACTTCTAGAAGTGCTAACGCACCAGCCGTCGTGAGGAGTGATTGTGTGAGGCGATCACCTTTAAGGGCAGCTTCGGTCTGAGGACAGCGCATAGGCACGGGGCCAGCGACACCAAAAGCCAAACGAACATCTAAGAGGGTATGGGTAGCTAAGTCGATCTTGCAGTTGGCAGCACATCCTAGGGTGGCGATATCCATGGCTTCACGCATGGCGTACTTGATGTAATGGCCATGAAAACCTATATAGTCTTGGGGTTCGATCAAAATGGCGGTGAGTATTTCGCCAAGAGCTAGGTCTACTTTACCAGGGCCTTTATAGTAGTCCGCGATAGGGAGGATGCGCTTGCCGTTAGGACCTGTGATTTCAAGCTTGGCATTGTAAGTAAAGAGAGTGGAGGCACTGTCTGCACTGGTCACACCGTTGGAGATATTGCCACCAATGGTAGCGACGTTGCGAATCTGAGGGCCACCTATTTGGTCTACTGCATGGCCGAGCATAGGGATATATTGCTTGATAAGTGGATGGTTGGTGATGGTGGTAAAAGTAGTGAGGGGACCTATACAAAGGGTACCATTAGGGGATAGAGTAACCCCTTCCAGTTCTTTGATGCCGTGGATGCTTACGAGGGTACATCCATCCATCTTGACTTCATGGATTTTGATAAGTACATCACTTCCACCAGCGATCAGTGTGGCATCGGGGTGGGTAGTCAGAAGGTCTAGCGCTTCGGGGATTGTTGTCGCTTCATAAAGAGAACCGATATCATACATAGGATGCATTCACCTCCTCAAGAAGGCCTGCTTCTTGGAATTGTTCAAAAAGGCGCAGGGGCGTCATAGGGAGTGTATGGATGGCAACGCCAGTAGCGTTCAAGATAGCATTACGTATGGCAGCACCCACAGGAATGGCAGGTGGTTCACCGAGAGCTTTGTTGCCATAGGGACCACTAGGGTCTATGGTCTCTATAAAGGCTGCTTGCAAATCAGGTGTATCCATACTGGTCGGGAGTTTGTAGTCTAGGAGGTTGCCATTAAGTGGGCGGGCATTCTTGTCAAAAAGAAGTTGCTCGCTAAGGGCGTAACCAAGTCCCATACTCATACCCCCATGGACTTGAGCCTCAGCTAAACTTGGATTAATCAAGGTGCCGCTATCATGGACGTTGATGCTATTTAGGACTTTGACTTTGGCGGTAGGGATATCCACTTCGATTTCAGCAAAGCAGGCACCTAGTGCAAAGGTATTGTCTTTGCATTGAAAGCTACTCTCAGCAGTGATATGTGTACACTGGGATAAGCTATAAAAAGCTTCCATAGCGATAGGCTCTAAGGCGGATAAGACCTCACCACTTTGGGTGTTGATGATGCAGTTGTCTTGAAGGTCTAGGGTGGTGATAGCTTGCTTTAAAAGGCCGCTGGCATAGTCGAGGATTTTCTGCTTGAAAAGAATGGCAGTTTGCTTCACGGCAGCACCACTGACATAGGTTTGCCTTGAAGCGTAAGCACCGGTATCAAAAGGTGTGACATCGGTATCCTGGGTAGAGAGGATATGGATGCGGTCTGGGGTGATGCCTAGGGTTTCAGAAGCCATCTGGGTAAAGACTGTATCAGCACCTTGGCCTATCTCTGTGGCACCCATCTGAAGTCCTACGGAGCCGTCTTGGTTCAGGACCATACGGCAGCTGGCGGTTTCTAGAGAGATGGGATAGACACCTGTCTTGTAGCTAAAGATTGCCATGCCTACACCTTTCCGTTTGCGACCTTTTTGTTCTTTATAAGCTTGGTACTTGGTGTCAAAATCAATGGCGACTTTACCTTTTTCGATACATTCTCTAAGGCCTGAGGTGTAGCAAGTGATACCTGTGAGCGGGTCTTTATAGCCTTCAGGCATGGCATTGGTGAGACGGAAGGCGATAGGGTCTAGATGAAGTGCTTCAGCGATATCTTGCATATGAGACTCGCAGGCGAAGTTCATCTGAGGTATACCATAGCCTCGCATAGCACCTGCAGTAGGAAGATTGGTAAAGACGGTGGAAGCATCAGCTTTAAGCCCCTTTTCGTCTTGGTACAAATGTCTGAAGCCATTGATGGCATTGGCAACGATGGCATGACCATGGGAAGCATAAGCCCCTTGGTTGGAGACGGCTTCTACTTGTCTAGCCACTAAGCGACCATCAGGTCTCACGCCAGTCTTTAGTTTGAACTGAATGGCATGGCGTGTACGGGTACAATGGAAAGTCTCCTCACGAGAAAGCGCAAGCTTTACAGGATGCCCACCTACTTGCATACATAAAAAAGCATTGAGTGGCTCGTAAAGCACATCTTGTTTGTTGCCAAAGCCACCACCGATATAAGGCTTGATGACGCGGACTTTGCCCCAAGGGATACCCAGTGCCTGCCCAATGACACGTCGCATGATGTGAGGGATTTGGGTAGAGGATACCACGACAATCCGGTCATTTTCACCATAGGCATAGGAGATGGGGGGTTCGATATGACAGTGCTGAACCACTTGGGTATCGAAGCTGCTTTCGAACCAGAAGAGGCCATCTTCCTTAGAACCCTCCTCGTAGTTATCGACTTCAAAGGAAGTATGCTTCAGAAGATTGGTAGGATACGCTTCATGAATAGGCGGTTCAGTGGATGCTAAAGCTTGCTGAGGGGAAGTGAGTGGTGTCAGCTCTTCGTAAGTCACCTTCAGAAGCTTCAAAGCACGTGAAGCGATGACTTCATCTTCTGCCACAACAGCAGCAATATCATCACCATAGAGACGCACACGCTCATTGAGGAGGCGTCTATCTGCCACGTCTTGATGGGATGCATCCGTAGACCAAGGGTGACCCGCAGTGGGGAAAGGGTGACTGGGGACATCAAAGCAAGTGATAATCTTGATAACCCCTTTAAGTTTTTCGGCTTCTGAGGTATCAATACTACGTACCCAGCCATTGGCAATGGTACTATGGAGAACTTTAGCAACGAAAGCATTTGGCGGGCATAAATCTTCAGTGTACTTGGCACTTCCAGTGACTTTTTCATAAGCATCAACACGTTTTAAGTTTTTTCCAATGGACATAGGCTGCCTCTCCTTTACAAAATAGAGATTCCGTTTACATATTTTCCAATGATGTGTTCAGGTGTAGATAAGTAGATGAGACGTTCGAGACGTTCAGATAGTGTAAAGTGGCGTGAGCTTTTGAGTGAGGAATCGTCTAAGATGATGGCATCGAAGCAGGCACCAGGTTCAAAATGACCTACATTTCCAAAGAAGTCGCCGCCACCTTTGGTAGCCATATAAAAGACTTCAGGAACGGTAAGGGGTGAGGCGCTAGAATCCACAAGGACATGATAAAGCTTGGAAACTTGAATGGCGTCACACATGGCTCTAAAAAGAGAAAGTGAAGCACCACCGGCAATATCTGTGCCGAGGCCTACACGGAAGTGGCGATCCAGCATTTTTCTTATGGGTGCGATGCCACTAGAAAGATTGATATTGGACTGAGGGCAGTGGGCGACGTAGATGCCACAGGCTTCCATAAGGTCCATTTCCGTATCGGTAGGATGGACGCAGTGTGCCATAATCGTTGGCGAGTGATTGCCGAAGAGGCCGTATTGTTCATAAGCATGACCATAGCAGGTGGTGTGGGGATGGAGCTCATGTACCCATGTGACTTCAGCTTTGTTTTCAGAGAGGTGAGACTGGATGGGAAGGCCTGAAGTCTTGGCAAGCTCGCCTAATTGTTCCAAAAGACTAGGGGTACAAGACGGAATAAAACGAGGTGTTAATATAGGTTTTATGCTAGGGTGGGTACAGTGGGTGAGCCAGTCTTTGGTAGCGGATAGAGAAGTCTTGGCAGTTTCACAAAGGGACGGAGGGCTATGCTGATCCATATTGACCTTACCTACATAGGCGTGAAGACCAGACTTTTCCAGTAAGTCCATCAAAAGTAGGGTGGCAGGCACATGAAGAGTGCCGAAAATGACCGCACGTGTGGTGGCACTTGTCTTTAAGGCGTCCACAAAGTAGGTATAGGCAGTAAGGGCATAGTCTAAGTCGCTATACTTACTTTCCTCCACAAAAGCATAATGCTGAAGCCAAGGAAGAAGCTCCATATCCATCCCCAAGCCGGCAAAAGGATACTGAGGAGCATGAAGATGAAGGTCTATGAAGCCAGGGAGAATGATGGCGTCACCATAGTCCGTAAAAGGTGAATCTTGGTACTTGGGTGGTAAATCTTTGAAGATGCCCACCACTTTACCCGCAGCACAGACTAAGAAACTGTCTTCATGGGTGGCAAGGGTGGTAGGTGTAAGTGAATAGATGATATGTCCTTTAAGGACAAAGGTCGTCGTTGTATCCAGTAGTCATCACTCCAATCAAATGTCTATACTCTATAAGTATTTTGGAATGCGTACATTCATGCCCATTATTAGAGAGATTCCGGTGAGGATAGCTAGTGTAAATAGGAGGCAAATTGTGATACCATAAGAAATATGAAAGCAAAGGGATAAAAGACCTAAAAGGAGAATGAATGATGCTTGAAAATAAATTAGGACTAGCATCCGAAACAGAGCTTGCGCGCTCTGAGGAAAAAATAAGTAAGAAAAAAGCATGTGCACTTTTTGAAAAAAGAATCCTAGATACTTTAGAACCAGGCAAGTTTATTTCACTTGCGAGCATTCACAAGTATTTATTTGAGGACATTTATGACCTTGCAGGAGAGATAAGAAAAGTTAATATTGCAAAAGGGAATTTTCGCTTTGCACCTTTAATGTACTTAGATGCTGCTTTAGAACATATAGACCAAATGCCACAAGCAACTTTTGATGAAATTATAGAGAAGTATGTGGAAATGAATATTGCTCATCCTTTCAGAGAAGGCAATGGAAGAAGTACAAGGATATGGCTTGACTTAATGCTGAAAGATAGCTTGGGAAGGGTTGTAGACTGGAGTAAAGTTGACAAAAATGATTACCTTTTAGCTATGGAAAGAAGTCCGATAAAAGATGTTGAAATTAAACATTTATTAAAAGAAGCATTGACAGAGCATATAAATGATAGGGAAGTTTATATTAAAGGGATTGATGCAAGTTATTATTATGAAGGCTATAATGTCTATAAATCTGAAGAGTTAATCTAAGATTATAGCGAGGAGTTGTTGAAAGATTCAGAAACAAGGAGTAGAATTATGGAACGAGTATATGATCCAATTGAATAGGAAAAGGGGGATTTGATAGGATGGAGATTTTAATAGGGGTAATCCTGATTTTAATTGGCGGAACAATAGAGCTGAGGGGGCATATGATTGAGTTAACACCGAACTTTATAGGGTCCATACTTTTGCTAGTGGCTATGAAACGATATGGTATTCAAAGTGGGATGATGAAGCTATCAATCTATATGCTTACAGTGCTATTTGGTGTGAACTACATTCTTCAAATAGTTAACCCTGAAGGGCTGCCAGTTTTTCTAAGTATCATACTAACAAGTGGCACATTACTATGGGGAATAGGGGTGGCCGTGAAGCTGGTGAAAGCTATCAATGAGCAGCAAGGGATAAAAGCAAAAAGTAAAACCCTTAAAATTTGGTTTTGGATTTTGTTTGGCATAACAAGTGTTATAGGTATAGCAATGATATTTTTACTTGAGGTTGCAAGGGAGATAGCTCCAATGATGCTTACATTATCTTTCTTTATAGGAGTGGTAGGAATTGTAGGGAGTATTGTAAGATATGTGGGTATTTATTTGTTTTATAAGGAATTGAACAGTAGGAAGATGACCTATCAACAAGATACTCAGGAGGCGCCTAACTTAAGAACTATTGAAGCGGAAAGAGAGCTAGAAATAGCAAAAGAATTGATGGATGTCTTGGATGATGAAACAATTGCAATGAAGACGGGGGTACCAATTGAGAAAGTAAGAGAGTTGAGACAAGAAAATAATTGATGTAGATAAATTAGCTTGAATAATAGAGGCTATTAGATGAAAAAATAAATCATTGATATATTATACTAGGATTGAAAAGTAGATATTTTATAAGTCGATAAATTAGAATTTGAAGAGCTATTAAGGAGAATGAAATATGCTAATAAACATAGGAAACCATGAGTTTACAGAGGTATGGGATGGTGTACTATATAAAAAACTCTCGGGCTACCCGAATATAAGTGAGTGGGAACTACGTAATATCATAGAGTTTGTTGAATATGAAAAGATTTATAGTAGAAATTGTGAAATGGTATGTGAAGATACCGGAATACTTCACTTGGTTCAAGAGGCAATCACCAATAAGGAGAAATATAGGGAAGTCCCCAGACCCGACAAGATTACAGAGTGTACTGCGTGTCCAAAACGAAAGGGCTGTATGACTGATCTGGTTTGCCATACGACATCAATTGAGAATGCTATAAGCATTTTAAAGGGTGGTAGTCTCTTGTCTGCACTCAACATTAGAAAAGTACCAGTAGGGCAGCTCGTTGAAGAGGACAGAAATGCTGCTAGAGACCCTGCTGATTACTTTGAATATATTATGTTTGCATGGGGGAATTGTCAAGCGGGTGACAGACTGGTAATGGAAAGAAAATTAAAGAATTTTCCAAGCGATGAAGATTTGAGCATTAATTTCACGCCTGGTATAAGATTTTATTTTAAGTATGATGACCTCATAAAACATCCTAGATGTATTCATGATGGTGTTTTACCAATGAAAGTAAAGGATGAAGTGATTCTAAAGGATTGGATATATAAGATTGTTGTTCCATTAGAAGAAAAAGAAAATGTTGAGAAGTATATATCGGATAATCTGAAAGAGAATGTTTTGTATGTGGAAAATGACTGTTACGACATTTGGAACTGGTCGGAAAAAGTATATTCACTTGTTTCTTCTTATTAAGTGCATTTAAAGATTCTAATTTATAATTCTAGTACAATACTGACCTTAACTAATAAAATAGTTAATCTAAAGGATTTAGGATAAGGTTATCTAGCTGAGCAGACAATGAAATAGGTCAATTACAAATCCCCCTAGCATTTAAAATCAAAATGCTAGGGGGATTTGTAATGGGAAAATATAAGGTGTTTTATTTCTGATAGGGAGTAAGTGAAAGTGGGAGGCTGGTACGGAAAATATTATCCAGAGTGTAGTATGCCCACGCCACTGCTGGGGCGGTGGGGATCGATGCGATCTCGCCGATGCCTTTGGCACCGTAGGCGAGGGGGGATGTGTTTTTTTCTATAAGGATGGAGGTGATAGGTGGTACCATAGGTGCTTTGAAGAGGCCTAGTGTACCAAACTTAGCAGTGGGGATACAGTCGGTGAGCGGGTAGTTTTCTGTAAGGGCGTAGCCGAGGCTCATGGTAATGCCACCTTCTATTTGACCTTCGATATTGCGTGGGTTAAGTGCTTTGCCTACATCATGAGCTGCTACTACTTGCTGGAGTTTGCCGTCTTCGTTCAAGATGACGACATGGGTTGCATAGCTATAGGCGATATGACTCATAGGATTGGGAGTGGATGCCCCTATCTTATCGGTGATGCCTGTGTACTCACCATCGTAGCATTTACCTTCTAAGGCAGCTAGAGGATGCTTACTTAAGTCCTCGGCAAGAAGGAGGGCAGCGCGCCTTGTGGCTTCACCGGTGAAAAGGGTCTGCCTGGAGGCCGTGGTATTACCTGAGTCGGGCGTGAGGGCTGTATCGGGTGACTGGTGGATGATGAGGCTAGCATCTAGCTGGGTGGTCTCGCAGATGATTTGGGTAATGATAGTGGCAAGACCTTGACCGATACAAGCAGCACTGGTGAGGGTATGGACCTTGCTATCCTTGATACGGAGTTGGCAGCGACCCGTATCGGGGATGCCTACACCAAGGCCAGTGTTTTTCATAGCACAGGCGATACCGACGTAGGGGTGTGCATGGTAGACGTCTTTCACTGCTTCAAGTGTTTCCACAAGGGCAGTGGAATCATCGGCTATTTGGCCATTGGGGAGTACATCTCCTGGGCGGATCGCATTGCGAAGGCGTATCTCATAGGGAGAGATACCTACAAGTTCAGCCAGCTGATTGAGGTTGGATTCGATGGCGAAGCAGCTTTGGGTCACACCGAAGCCACGGAAGGCACCGGCAGGTGGATTGTTGGTATAGACTGCCTTTCCGGTAATGTGGATGTCATGGTAGTTGTAGGGGCC
>JBOGBZ010000077.1:0-3617 GCA_051656485.1 Cellulosilyticaceae bacterium | reverse complement strand
TTTAGAAGGACACGGTCCGCACTGCGAAGCCAAAGGTTAGAGAGGACGATAGCTTCCACATCGCCTGTATAAGTAACTTTACCATCAGTTACCTCATTTATTTCATAGCCAAGATCTTCGACTTCACGACGTACGATGGTTTCTAAGCCGAAAGTAGAAGTGGCAATAAGCTCAAATGTTTTCATATATAACTCCTTATCTGTATAGTAAACAAACTTATTCTACTATAAATAGCTTGAGATTAAAAGGGTGAGAAAAATTTTTGATATTATATAAAAATAGCTTATAATAAAAAGAGTTATACTATAATTCAACTTCCAGGAGGCTTACATGATAGGAATTAAAAGATGTGGAGAATTAAATACAGTTTATGCATATGCAAAAAAAAGAGTAGAAGGCAAAGTACTTCCTAAACCAGTGCTAAAGCATCCACAACACGACGTTATTTTAAAACTCATCGATACACTTATTGAAAACGACCAACTTAATTATGATAAAGTGCTAAAACTCATTGAAGAAAGTACCAAACTGAGTGAATTTGACGTAAGGATGCAGTTTTCTTCAGATGGACTTAAAAGAATTGCCAATCAATTAGCAGAATCAAGTACATCTAATACAGGAATTGTGGAAGAGATTACTGCTAGTATCAATGAAGCGTCCTATGCTTTAAATGAAAGTACGAGTGTACTAGAAAACATTACAGAAAAAGCTATTCATCTAAAAGGTGTTAATGAAAATAATCATGCACAGATTAAAGAAATGAATACACTTAAAAATAAAGTACTAGAGCATGCAGTGATTATGGATCAGCAAATGAACCGTCTAGAAGAAATGAGTAGCCATATACAAGCAATTGTAGAAGGCGTACGAGGTATTGCAGAGCAGACCAACCTTTTGGCACTTAATGCAAGTATAGAAGCAGCAAGAGCGGGTGAAGAAGGAAGAGGCTTTGCAGTAGTGGCAGAAGAAATCAGAAAGCTTGCGGAGGGAACTAAAAATAAGCTAGGTGATATGCAGACTTTTACAGACCATATCAAGCAAGCGACGGAAGAAAGTATGAAGAGTGTACATGTGACGAGAGAATCCATCGAGCAGATGAGTGAACAGATAGAAGAAGTAAGTGGTAACTTTGAACAAAGTGTTGGACAATTATCAGAAACAGTGACACAGATACAAGATTTAAGTAACAACATGGTGGAGATTAATGCCGCTAGTGAAGGAATCGCTCAAGCCATGCATACAGTAGCAGAAGAAGCAGAGAAAATCAGTTATAGCTCGGCAGAAGTATTCAGAGAAGCAGAGGAAGTGGACAATTATGCAAAGCATGTGGGTAAATTAGATGATGATTTATTTAGTGTCATCAAAGACTTTGTGCAAGTTATGAATAACGGTACACATCCTGTCAGTAATGAAAAATTCATTGAGAATATAGAGAGTGCTATTAAAGCTCATACCCAGTGGTTAGAAAAATTAGAGGATATGGTAAGAACTAAACACTTAATGCCACTGCAAATCGATGGCAATAAGTGTGCCTTTGGTCATTTCTATAAGGGGCTGAAAGTAGAGCATCCATTAGTGAAAGAGAAGTGGCGAGGTATTGATGCGGTACACATGACATTACACAGCAATGGACATAAGGTGATGAATGCTATTGATAAAGGTGAGATGCCACAAGCGGAGCGATTATTTGAAGAAACGAAGAAGTTATCTGATCAAATCATAAGGGAGTTAGAAGTCATTAAAGTGATTGCTGAGGAAATGACGAGTAGAAATGAACGTATCTTTGAACTGAAGGTATTATAAGATTGAGAGAGATAAGCAAAAAGCACGAGTAAAATCTACATAAAAACTTTTAAAGATTCTGAAAATAAATTATAATTAAATAAACATCATGGAACAACTATGTAGTGACCCTAAAAATATTATAAAAGGAATAGGGGAAAAAGATGAACTATTTAAACGAAAAAGTTGTACTGGATTTTTATTTGAAGCAAGTAGAAGAAGGCAATGTCAATTACTTAAAAGGCAAACCTCAGTATGAGAAACGTATCACGGAGCAAGTAAAGGCACTACGAGAGTGCGAGACAATACACAAAAAGATAGGCATTGCTAAGAGCCTTTGGAAAGCACTTTTTGAGGCAGCTATGAGTGATATTGATCCAGATAAGAGAGGGTACGATAAGCTTTTCAAATACTTTGATGAATACGTCAACTTTGAAGAACTTATTTTTGCATCAGACTCATTTTATCGTGACCATACCTTACATTGCTTATGGGTATACTTCCTAGGAGAATACCTGATGAAGAATAAAGAGTTTGATCCAGTCACAAAAGATATGGATAGTGAGTATGAAAAAATTAAGGGAGTTGTAGCTATGTTTAAAGATACAGCTCTTCATGGGGCTATTGCGGAAGCACTGCCAGCATTAGAAAACTTTATCGAGAGACAGGCGAAGGAAGAGTCCTTGCGTTGCATTGCAGCACTGACCCATGACCTTGGCTACCCACTAAAGAAAATGGAGAAGATTAATAAGTGTATGGGTGCAGTACTGCCTTACTTCTCTATCAAAAGCTACAATGAGTTTGCCTTTAACTACACAGATAGTGAACAAGTCTATATCCAATCTTTTATTGAGCACTTAAGTCAAACCATTGAGTGTAATATAGGTGGAAAAGTAGAAGATGAAGAACTGTTTAGAAGAGTTTTTGCATTTGAAGAGAGTGGAGCTATCACTAATGTCCATCAAGACGCGGTAGAAAAGCTGACTGGGGAAGAGAAGCAGAAAATTATATCATTTTTCAAGACTACAGCCTATTTAAGTAATAGCAAGGCGGATTACTGGCGTTATAGTAAGGATTTTGAAGAATACAAGCATGGTATTATGAGTGCATTTTTACTGATGAAAAATGTAGTAGCCATGAGCAACTGTTCGATTAAAGCAGCTAATTACGAACGTATTGATTTCCGCAACCCACTTCTTGAAAGAGATCAGATGAAGCTTACTATTTTACGTTCTATTGCAGACCATACTAGTGGAGCGTACCAGATTAAGAGCATTAACAATACGTCAGCGTTCCTCACTTTTATTGATGAACTAGAAGAATTCTCACGTTTATCAAGAGCAAATCAAAATCGTGAGTATATCGAAGAGTTCTGTTCCTCCAATATTTATATGGAGGAAAATTGGCTAAATATCGACTTCACTTTTGAAAACACGCAAATTGATAACTTAGACCCAGAGCGTGCATTTAAGGGACGATGTGAACGCTTCTTAAGTTTGTTTGATATACCTTGTTTAGATAAGAGTATTAAGCTACGTCTAAGATGCATCGGAATGTTGCCAACCAATCAAAATACATATACTTTAGAGATTGCCCATAAGTATGCAAAAGTGATGATTAATGATGAAGAGAAGCATATACCTACTTATTTGAAAAAGACAGAGTTTTATAGTAGAGAAGAATATCAAGCATTATAGAAACAAAAAGAAAGGGGCAGATATGGGGGATTATAAGAAAACTTGGATGATAGGAGGGCTAATCCTCCTCATCTTATACCTAGGGAACGTATGGTATTACTTAGAAGGAAGTATACAAGAGCCACTTTTTATCAAGCA
>JBOGBZ010000076.1:0-22739 GCA_051656485.1 Cellulosilyticaceae bacterium | reverse complement strand
GCTATTTTGTGTTTAGAATATATCTTTCAGATCTACTTCGAGGCTATCAAATATCGTAGGTTTTATGATGGTTGTATAGGCTGTTCTTTCTGCTTCAGTTAAAATCTCAAGTTCGCTTTCTTCGATAAGTGCTGTTGCTATTTCTAATCTATACTTACCTTCTACTAGGACATACTGCTCTACTGTCTTTGAAACATAGTCCACTAGCCAATACTCTTGTACGCCGAACTTTTCATATAGTTGAAACTTCTCCACTCTATCTCTTTTGATATTTGAGTGGGATATTACTTCTACAAGTAGACTTGGAATGCCGTGGTACCCCGTATTTGTGAACTTAGAAGGATCACACAGTACACTCAAATCTGGTACGACATAATTATTTTTTTCTTTGTCTAGGTAAATAGCAATATTATCTGTGAATACTTTGCATGATTTACCCTTCAGATACGTCGCAAAAGCTAAGTATAGGTTTCCTATTGTTTCTCCATGTTTTGGATTGGCAATAGGCGTCATCAGGTATACTTTTCCATCGATTTTTTCTTCTTTATAGTGTTTATAATCTATTGCTGGCATCAAGTTTCCTCCTTCCACTTTCAGGTAGCTACGTTCTTTTTATTTGTTATTATACACCATATAGCTATACTTTTTTCCTTGATACTAAAAATTATTAAGAATCTCTTCGTATTAGAATGCCGTTCATTTTTTCAGTCTCATTATGCGTGTTGTAAATAGTCTCTTTTTCCTCTTCTGTACATCCTATAAGAATTTTGATTTCTGAATCTTTTTTGGTCAAATCTACAATGCACATGATAGCATCAATTGCTTGCTTAGCATCACTTCCTTGCCAAACATCTATTCCCCCGCCATCCATAGATGTTGTATTTTTCAAGTACCCATAATCTACTTTATAAATAAAATCAGGATATCTAGGATGCGCTGTCCCCTTCGGTCTATCTATAACTATTTCTGATTCATCTACTAATGTCTCTAATGTTTCCCAAAAAGCTTGATTCATCTCGTTTACTCTCCTTCTCTTTAGTTAAAGTATCTGGACCTATTATTCCTTTGCTATCTTCTTATTAATCATGATTATAGCAATAACCAGTGGTGGTAAAGATCCTAGTATAATCATCATGATACCTTGTGGAATGGTCATACTTACACTTAAGACAGATTCGCCACCCACAAAACATTGGCCAATAAAAAGAGCTAACCAATCTACCAATGCATGAATTACAATACCGGCCCAAATATTTTTACTACATATGTAGATTGCTGCAAACAATACACCTGCACTCGCTGCATTGATTGTTTGGACAAGTACCGTTACTGGTGACATAAAAAAGATATTTACCAGATGGATTGCTCCAAATATGATGGATGAAATGAGTATCGCTTTATAGATGCTTTTTCTACTTTCTCCATATTTGTGTATGAGGTTATTCAAGATTAATGACCTCATGGATAGTTCTTCATTTACGCCAACAAAAATCATATTAACGGTGAATAACGTCATACCTGCTAATGATATAGGTTGTAACTGTGAAAAGTTTATACCCATATTGCCAATCACTGCTGCTAGGATTCCAATGATTATAAAAGGTATGCCATAAACGAGCCCTTTTCCAAATCCCTTCTTCGCCAACCCTGACGTTTGCTGTATTCCCAACCCATAGATTATCATTAGACAAAATACAGTAATTAAAATATCTCCACTAAGTTTATCCAACCCTGTAATAGGATTGTTGTCCCAATGAAAAAGTGAAGAAATAATTAGTGTAATGATTGTAATCCCCAACGAAAATAAAATAACATGCTCTTGACTTGCTTTTTTTATATACTTCAACATACGACATCCCCCTCATCTTCTCTTTTAATCATTCTAACATATTTCTGTCTTTTGTTTTACCCAAATAATCTTCTACCTATTTCGAAATTCACTAAAATAGGTGTTGTATTTTATAACATCTAATGCTACAATCTATTTAGAAATATTTCTAAATACTTTTAAGGAGGTGTGTGTATGGGATTTCCTGAGACATTTAAAGCATTATCTGATCCCATTAGGCGCGAAATATTAGTTATGCTTCGAGACGGCAAGTTGTCGGCAGGCGAGATAGGAAAAAACTTTGATATGGCCGGTGCAACCATCTCATATCATTTGACACAACTCAAAAAAGCTGGATTAATTACAGAAAGTAAACACAAAAATTTTGTTTTCTATGAACTTAATGCCTCTGTTTTTGAGGAAGTAATATTATGGTTTTCACAGTTTGGAGGAAATAACGATGAAAAATAAATCAACACTATTGTCTACCCTTGTTTGTCTTTTACCGATGGTTTTATCAGCCATGCTTTATAGTAAACTTCCTGATCAGATTGCTATTCACTTTAACAATGCTGGTGTAGCAGACAACTTTTTACAAAAAGCCATTGCTGCATTTGGATTACCTTTGCTCTTGGCTGCTATCAATCTTTATTCTCATTTCAGAGTCAATAAAGACCCTAAAAACCAATATGCTTCAAGTGCTCTAAAAACCATTTCAAAGTGGTTGATTCCTATTATTTCAGTTGTTATGATGCCCACTACGCTCTTTATAGCAATGGGTGCAGCTATTCCTATTGTCCTTATTGCTCAATCACTTACTGGTATAGTGATCGTTATTTGTGGCAACTACTTTCCAAAGTGTAAGAGCAACTACACGATTGGTATTAAACTACCTTGGACATTACACAATCCAGAGAACTGGAACAAGACTCATCGTTTTGCCGGATTCGTATGGGTAATCGGTGGTATCTGTATCTTACTGAGCGCTTTCTTAAATATCTCATGGCCTATCATGGTTGTCATCATCGTACTGCTTATAGTGATGCCTATGGGTTATTCACTCTTACTTCATCAAAGACAATAAACAACGAAGTAATATCCCAAAGTAGAAACATCTTAAAAGGATGCTTTCTACTTTTTTTGTACAAACTTTTATTTAGATGCACCGAAAAGGCGTTTTATGCTGTCTAATGTATATATAAAGCTTTATATCAAGCACGAAAGGAACATATATGGAACTACTTATCAGAAAAGCTATTAAAGGCGATCAAGATGCTTTTATCAAGCTTATGGAACTTAATGAAGTTGCTATGTACAAAACTGCAAAGGCAATACTTGCTAACGAAGAAGATATCGGCGATGCGATGCAAGAAACTATTCTGGCCGCCTATAAGCATATTGACACTTTAAAAAAGACTGCGTACTTTAAGACATGGCTTACCCGCATACTTATCAATAAATGTAAGGATATTATTAAAGCTAATCAAAAGCTTGTCCTTGTAGAGGATTATGACAATACTGAAACATGCGATCCTCCCTCTTCTCAGGTAGAATTAAATGCTTGTTTGGAATCCCTTCCTAAGGAACAGCAGCTTATATTGCATTTATATTATTACCAAGGTTTTAACACCCGTGAGATTAGCGAACTCCTTCAAGAAAATGAAAACACCGTAAAATCTAGACTTTCTAGATCTAGGCAACGTTTTAAAGAAATTTTTTTTAGAAGTGTATAAGGAGGATTTTGATAATGAAAAATGATTTTGAATTAGATAGCAAGATAAAAGAACACGTCAATCAAACGGAAGTTTTGCCTGAATCCGTCAAACGGAAAACCCAATTAGCTTATGAGGAGATTAAATCAATGAAAAAATCTAATAAAAAACGATTAACAAAGAAATGGGCAGTAGCTGCTAGTCTCGTTGTTGCAGGAGCACTCTGTCTACAAACGCCTTTGATGGCAGATATTAAAGAACTTCTTTTTGGAGGCAACTTTGCAGGTGTTGAATCTGCTTTAGCATCTGGTGCGATGCAGTCTTTTGAGGGCATTATAAGTGAAAGTAATGGTATTCAGCTTGAGGTCGTTGGCGGTTTCATCGATCCAACTATTATTCACCTTAAAGTAGTGCTTACCGCTGAGGATCCTACGTTATTCCAAGACTTTAAGTACGAGCAACATAGTAAAAGATTCGTGGACCAATTCAATATGAAAGATGGCCAAGGGCGTGTCCTTCAAGAAATTCACGATGAAGGTGTATACGTACCACCTTTTATCAATGAACAAGGCGAAAAAATCTACTTCACCTCCACTTCAACTGAAAATGTGAATACTTACGCTCTCAAGGATGGCAAAATAGAAGTAGATATGATTTTCAATTCATCAGCTGGTAACTATGGTGATATTCAAGAACTTACTTTACAAAGTAATCAACTTAATGCATTTACTGGTGACTGGGCAGTGACTATTCCATTGGCATCTGAAACGCCTGCTCCCCCTAGTGCAACTTACGAAGTCACTACGCCTAATAGCCACATTCAGATAACCAGTGCTGTAGCGATCACATCTGGAATAAAAATTGACTGTATTATAACTGCACCTATAGACGAAGACGTCATTCATTCTACTCTCGTAGGTGAGAATGGCGATGTCTTTACTACCGGTCGTCCTGGGTGGATGGAAACTGTACCTGAAGGGCATCGTGTCGCACTGACTTTTGATGTTTTAGCATCTGAGCTTGGAGATAGCTTCACATTACAAATACCAACACTCAATCAGACCACAGAAACTGTTGTTTTAAGTAAAGTAACACAGTAAACTCTTATAAACCAAGCCTCTCTTACCTATATAAAATAGCGTACAAAATCAATGGATTAAAACCTGTGATTCTGTACGCTATTTCTCATTTAAAAAATACTCAAGTCCAATACATCCGATAAGTAGGTAAGCATCTCTATGCTCCCTACTGAGTTCCCTTTTGTATCAATAGCTGGGCCATAGCATCCTATGCCCATCTTGTATGGTACTGCTGACAGCATACCACCACCTACTCCAGACTTAGATGGAATGCCTACACGTACGGCAAACTCACCTGAGGCATCGTACAGACCACAAGTTGTCATGATGGCTAGTGCCATACGGCAGATAGACTTCGGCATGATTTCCTCTCCTGTAAGAGGTGATACCCCGTTATTTGCATAGATAGCACCTATACGCGCAAGGTCTCTGCAATTCATCTCTATGGAGCAGTGCTTAAAGTAGACTTGTATCACTTCTTCTACCTCTTCTTCTATGACACCCGTGCTCTTCATAAAGTATGCGAGAGACCTATTGCGATCTCCTGTTTGTAATTCTGACTGATAGACACTCTGATTGATGCCTATGGTCTCATTGTGTGCAAGCTTTCTCGCAAAGGCTAATATACGTTCTATCTGCTCTTTTCCATCCTTACCTTTTACCAGCGCTGTCGTTGCGATGGCACCTGCATTAATCATAGGATTCAGTGGCTTTTGTAGGCTTTTAAGTTCTAATTTAACGATAGAGTTAAAGGGGTCTCCTGTAGCTTCTACCCCTACCTTTTCAAATACTTTTTCTGGTCCATTGTCTAGTAAGGCTAAAGTGAGAACCAGTACCTTGGATATACTTTGGATGGTAAAAGTCGTCTCACAGTCTCCTACACCGTACTCTTTACCATCTAGCCCTACTACATAGATACCTAAATCATCGGCACATACTTTTTTTAATTCTGGTATATAGCTAGCTGGCTGTCCCAGGTGTCTATAGTTTTTCCCGTGGTCGAGTGTTTGTTGTAATATCTGTTCCATATGCCCGCCTCTTTAATTTGTGGTTTTATAATGACTCTATTATACCAGTACTTTACATAAAAGACATCTCTAATTGTCGTTGTGCCCACTCAGCTATCTTTTCTAACCACGATGCATCCGGCATTTCACTTACTTTATAGCTAGGTAGCTGCACCTTCTGCCCTACTTCATCTTCAATTCCTAAATGCTGTAGTAATACTGCTTTTCCTATCTCAGGATTTTCATTGATTTGCTTTACCGCTAAATCATAGGCTTCTCTAAAAGCCTTCTCGTTCTTAACTCCCACTAAAACATTGGCTACACTTTCTTTGAATACCACTTCTTTCTCCACCATACCTGTCTGCTCTGCTAGGCCTGCTAAAGGTTCTGGTAAGAGTGCCATATCTACTTCTTCATTTTGCAAAAGTGTGTAGCTTAATACATCTTGTCCTACATACACTTTCTCCAAACTTCCAGCATCCATTTCTGTATCAAGCAAGTACTCATTATAACTCCCTTTCACCGTAGCAATCTTATAAGTATCCTTCTCCTCCTGCTTTGGTAATGCCATCAAGCGATACAGTGTATCTGTCTTTAAGAGATGCTTCCCTTTGGCGCCTACTAAAGCCTCTACTGGACTTATGATCTGGGCATCGAAACTCGGACTTTTATAACTCAATTCATCATAAGGAAGGGTCTCGATAGTAACATCAAGACCCTTCTCTTTAAAATAACCATTCTCATGCGCTAGATAGATAGGTGCTGCATCTACTGTTGGTAACACGCCTATGTGTACAGACGCCTCTAATTCATCATTCGGTGTGACAATACCATCTGTACTCCCACATCCTACTGCTAAACTTGCAACCACTAGTAAACAGCCTACTAGATAGATATATTTCTTCATGGGACACACTCCTTCTAAGAATCTGTAAACTTCTTTAATGTTAAATTGTCCCATTGGATTTCTTTTCATACATTTTCTTTGCACTATCTCTTACTTCTTTTAGTTAAGTGTGATGATGACACCTTCTATTTCTAGACTTTCTACCTGCTGAAGATCAATGATTCTCGCTACAAGTACTTCTCCATCCATCGCTGCCTGTGTACTTACTGACATCATACTTTCTGAATAACTCCCACTACCTGAACTGAATGTACCTCCACCTGTATGTGCTGATGCAGGTGTCTCCTCAGTATTCGGTTCTAGCACCATATGCTGGGTATAGAAGTAGTTTGCTACTGTACTGAGAGAATTTCGTGTGAGATGAAGCTTCGAACCATCTTTCATATGAAGTATGGCTTTATCAATCTTCATAGGCTTTGTGTTCTTCGTCCCTTCAAGTTTGACACCTAGAGCTGAGACGCTTACTTCCTTGATTTTAATCTCGCTATCGTATCTTTTTACTGAAATATGAGGACGCTTTTTGATTACCTTTGGATTTTTACTTAGGTTGAACGCCACTTCCCAATTCCCTTTGATATCATAGTCAAAATATCTGTAGTCTAATACTACTTGCATATAAGGTATATCGTCTTCACTTATATTTTGGTAGCGGTCAATCATCGTATGCTGGCCAAGGTCTTCATCCCACGAATCGGTACCTCCTAGATACATCCTTTCTGTATCTTTTCGTGTATCTATGAGACGCATGTGTGGTTGTATGTGGTCTTGATTTGGTTCACCTTTATAAGACGTCGTGATAGCTAGTTCACCGTCTTTTATACTTATAGCTTCTAGCATAAATTCTGGTATCGTATAGGTTAGCTGTGTACCAGGTGCGTCTTGTGCCTGAGTATATAAGTCTTGCAATTCTAAAGTTACCTCACCATCACACCATACCCCTATGGCTCCACTTCTCACAGTGAGTTTTTGATTGGCTAACTTTCTTGAACCTGAGAAGTCGATAAGTGTGTACAACTTGTCGCCACTTTCACTTACAAAAGACTGTGTACCCCAGCCTAACCCTCCTGGCTTCTCCATGTCTATCTGAGTAAAGTAAAAGGTAGCATCTTTATCAAAAACAGTACCGTCTAGTTTCTCTGCACTGATGATAACCATCCCTGCTTTTTCATCGATGACTGCCCCTTCTACTGCAAAAGTTATGCCGTCCTTGGTCTGTGATATATCTACATTTTGTACCTGATCTTCTATAAGTGAAAAGCTTTCACCGAAGAACTGTCTGAACTGCTCATTACTACTGATCGCTACTACACTCATTCCCATCAATGTAAGTGCTGCTACTAACGGAAGAAGCCACCTTCTTTTCTTTCCTTTGATGCTCTTTTTCTTTTGCATTTCTAGTGATGTAACACCTATTCCCTTCATAGCCTTTGCTTTTATTGTATCTAAGCACACGTCCTCTTCATTTTCTTCATTTATTTCTATATCTACTAGCCATTCCTCATCTAAATGCTCCATAAGGTCTGCTACTTTTTTACTCATATGCTACACCCCTTTCCTTAAGCTTTATCTCTAATTTTTTCTTCCCTCTCGCAAGCTTTGTGCCTATCGTTCCTATGGGTAGTCCAATCTTCGCTGCAATGTCGCCAAGCTTCTCCATATAAAAATACCTTCTAATAAAGATTTCCCTATCTGGCTCTGGAAGTTCTCCTATCACTTCTGAGATAAGCTTCTCTTCCTCTTTGGTCGTTAGTTCTTCTTCTGGTGTGGTGTAGGTGATGGTATCCTCCTCTAAAGGAATGCAACTTCCTACGTGTTTACTTCTCAGTGCATTAAGGGTCTTATTCCTTGTCATTATCCCTATGTAGGCTTTCAAGTGACCTTCCTTAATACAAAGCCCCTCTCTTCCTTCCCATAGTTTGATAAATACATCTGCACTGATTTCCTCTATATCTTCTCGCGTTAGCTGGCCACTTCCCACTTTACAAACCACTGCACTGACATAACGCCCATACGTATCGATCAACTTTTCATAACTAGCTACTTGGCTAGCACGTAAGCCTTCTAATATATCTTTCTCCTCCATAGTCGCCTCCTTTTTAAGCCTTATACTTATATAGACACATGGATCACTTTATTTTTTTCATTATTTTTATATTTTATTGTACCCTGACAAAATAAAAAAGTCCCTTTTACACAAAAGGACTTTTTATTTCTTATAAAATGCACTATTGAGTACCACGATATCAATCCGTCTATTTTTTGCTCTACCTTCTTCCGTATCATTAGAAGCCACAGGTCTATACTCACCATAAGAAGTGGCAGACATCTTCTCTGGTGCAATGCCACCTTCTGCTACCATTAAATCAATGACATTAATAGCTCGCATAGCAGCTAATTCCCAGTTGGATTCAAACAAA
Source organism: Cellulosilyticaceae bacterium (assembly GCA_051656485.1). Classification (GTDB taxonomy): domain Bacteria; phylum Bacillota; class Clostridia; order Lachnospirales; family Cellulosilyticaceae; genus JBOFDK01. Next base: position 13,789 of record JBOGBZ010000076.1, on the reverse strand, counting down.
CTATTATGGATGGCTTGGTTATCCGTGTGCCCCTCTACAATCAAATCATTGTCCAGTTGCTTTAAGATATCGGTTATTTCCAGTATGTTCTTCTCATACTTGCCTAATATATCTGCCTTGCCACTTTCAAAAAAAGCATTTTCTTGTAAGCTTAGCACAAGTCCACGTGGTTGAACGGTCATCTTCACTTTGTCTTGCAGTTGATTATCCTTTAGATACTGCTCGATTTGTTGTTGTACCTTTTCTTCTGTTGTCTGCGTATTTATTGGCTCCTGCCCTGGCTCATTATTTTCCTGCGGGACTAAACCATTTCCTGTGCCTTCGCCTATGACGTAGGGGGTATTTGAGAAAACGCCACCTAGAGAATTGGCTAACTGACTGTATTTTTGTTGGTCTACATTACTCATGGCATACATCACCACGAAGAAAATCATTAATAAAGTGATAAGGTCTGAATAAGTAAGGAGCCATCGTTCACTATTTTCTTTTTTTACTTTACCTTTCTTTTTCATGATTCTCACCTAAATTTACGGCCTGAAGTGCTTTTTCTCGCTCTATCGGATTTAGAAAAGAGCACATATCCGCCACAACTAACTTTGGATTTTTTCCTTGCTGCAACGAGCTAATGCCTTCTATCACCATTTGATTACGGCGTAGTTCTTTCTCATTAATAACCTTAAGACGATTGGCAATAGGTAACCATAGAAGGTTGGCTGTCCCTACCCCATATAAAGTCGCAATGAAAGCTACGGCTATTTTAGGACCTAGCGATGAAGGGTCTTCCAGATTCCCTAATACATGGACAAGTCCCATAACCGTTCCGATAATCCCCATTGTAGGTGAGTAACCTCCCGCTGCTTCAAAGATGCTGATAGCAGTCTCATGTCGCTCCGTTATATTTTCTGCATCTGTTTCTAAAGTTTTTCGAATAACTTCATTTTCTACACCATCTACTACAAAAGCCAAGCCTTTGGCGAGAAATCGCTCCTCTTCCTTGGTGGTTGTGGCATGCTTTTCTAAAGCCAAAAGTCCTTCTTTCCTTGCAACAGTGGCATATTCAAACATTTGTGATACTAAACTTGTAGGGTCTACTGGCTTATATTTAAACAAAACCCCCAGCACCTTAGGTAGCCTCTTAAGTTCTTCCATAGGGAAGGATAAGCCTACTGCTCCGATGGTCCCTCCAAATACAATAAGTGCCGCCGTCCCTATAAAAAGAGCCAAAAAATGGCCTCCTTCTAATAAAAACCCTAAGATCAATGCACCTAAGCTTACTACGATAAATATAATAATCGATACATCCATGCTTATCCCCCCTTATCACTTTTAAGATAAAGTTTATTATTCTTGTATATATCCGTATATTATCACTCTAATTTAAAATTTTCAATCATTTTTAATCCATAACTTCGTAGAGAAGCATGGTATCTGGCATAAGCTTTCTATTATAAGAAGTAGACTGGATAAAGACCTTATATTTATCGAAAACGACTGGCTTAATATTTTCTTTGATATGGTCTTTTTTTTCTGTCTCAGGATAGAGTCCTAGCATCTCTCTTACTTGAGGACCATTGAAAAGCTTCCCTGTCTCTTTCTCATAAAGAATAATCTCCTTATAGGAAGCTACCTTCTCTCGTTTGGTAAGTTCATAGAAGCCTCTACCTGTCTTGAAGGTAACGCCTTGACTCAGTACGAACTCCTTAATACTATACGTCTCCTCTACCATCATCCCTTGGAAACGTCCTTCTGATACCGGCACAAGTCCATCTCCGTTGGCATAGGCCTCGACCTTTTTATTTAGCATGGTACTAATAGCACTTCTAACGTTGTAGTTCAGCTTACCTGCCTGCTTTAAGTTATCGGCATAAGCTTCTAACTGCTCATTACTCCCTTGCTTGTAGCAGATCGCCATGATGATATCTGGTAAGTTTGCGAATTGGTCTAGTGTTAAGTAGAAACCACCTGTAAGACTTGCTATCTCCTCATAAAACTGCTTAGAGTGCTTACGAATCCCCGGCATAGCATGGACACCATACACATTCACACCTTTGCCTGTCAGTTCCTGAAGCTCTTCTCTCCAATTGATATGTAGGGTATTTTCCTTATAAGTAGGTCCATGAGGTACATCATCCCCAATCATAATGAGTACTTTTTGTCGTCTTTCATTCTCCTCTAGTTTCTCATCATTACACCAATTAAGCTCTCTTGCTGTACGTAGTACTAGCTCATAGCACTCCGGTGCATCACCGCCAAATGTCGCTTCCACGCTTTTTACAAAGTCTACAAGCATCCTTTCATTGGTGGTAAAATCCATCTTCTTCAGTACATAAGTCGTCTTTGCATCACAGTAGTCTCCATGTGCTATAATAGCTATTCTTAAGTCAGGTAAGTCTGTAAAAAGCTTCGTCACCATCTGGCTTACTTTATTTCTCACTTGTGTAAGACATGGATACATCGAGCCTGTGGTATCAAAACTAATACAGATATCAATACTTTGATTCATAGCTTGCCTCCTATACGAGGTTGGTCACTTCTAATGTATGCATACACTGTGGCAAAATAACACAAAAAGCACGGTCATCCTTTAGGACTTCCGTGCTTTTCAAATGTGAGGGTAAAGGTGCTTACGCCTTTGTTAATCATCTACTGAAAAATGATATGTAGTTGTCTGTGTATATTGCTGTCCTTTTTTAATAATACTCTTTTCCTTAAAAGCTTCATTGTATCCAATAGGTAAATTTTGAGCCTCTAGGCATACCCCATAGCGTCTTACATTTTCTAAACCATTCATAAGCTTTGCGGGATTTTCATAATTCATTGTATAGATAATTACAGCACTTTGATCTGTAGACATGATCATTTTACGTCCTGACTTCTCATCATATAATGTTGCTGCATTTTTGTTGGTTTTTAATACCCATGGATGATCATATCCTCTTGCATCTTGTAGTAATTGATGTGATGCATCAATGTCTTTGCCAATAAGCTTAGGTCTATTAAAATCAAAGGCCTCTACTTCCTCTACAGGTATTAATCTACCAGTTGGAATACTCATACTATCTAGTTCACAAATACTATCGCTCACTACTTGTAGCATATGCCCTTCTATGCGCTCTTTTGCATCACCGGCCAAATTAAAGTATGCATGATTGGTGAGGTTAATAAGGGTATCCGCTGTGGTATCTGCTTCGTACTGAATCATTAGTTCATGGGCATCTGAATAACTATAAGTCACACGTATAGCTACCTCTCCTGGATAACCTTCTTCACCATCTTCACACTTACACCCCAATGTAACAGATGTCGCTTCTTCATCAGTAGCAACTACTTCCCATACCTTTTTATCAATCCCTTTATGCCCACCATGAAGGGTATTTTCTCCTTGGTTGCATGAGAGTTGATATTTAGTCCCATCGATAGTAAATTGCCCTTTTGCAATTCTTCCAGCTGTGCGCCCTATGATTGCATTGATATACCCAGGATTTTCAATATACGTATCTATATCTTGGTAGTCTAATACTACATTTTCTAATTCCCCTTGTCTATCTGGTACATAGATGCCTTTTATGATAGCTCCTAATGTCAAAACATCTACATAAGTACCATCCGATGCCTGTAATGTAATACATTCACACACTCTTTCATCTTTTAGTATTATTTTATGTTTCTTAATCCCCATATCCTTACATCTCTCCTTGTCTAGCTTTAGTACTTTCTCTCTTAATAAGTTCCGTAGGCACAAGTACTTTCTTATGAATGGTTCTATTGGTACGTAATACCTCTAATAGTAGTTCTACGCCTGTAATACCCATAAACTCTGTATGCACTTTTACAGTGGTCAAAGAAGGTACTAAAAACTTTGCTGTTTGTATATCATCAAATCCTATAATGCTTATATCCTCAGGTATACGTTGCCCTTGTTCTGCAATTGCTTTGTACGCACCTATTGCCATAGGGTCACTTGCAATAAAAAATGCAGTAGGTCTTTCTGGCGTTTGAAGTGCCTGTATCATAAGCCTATAGCCATCCTCTAAACTATACTTACCTTTATGAATGCAATCTTTTTTCAAATATCCTCTAGCACTCATCCACTCACAGTAACTTACTTCTCGATAGTCTTGCACAAGTTCTTTTGCCTCATTAATAAACTCCTGCCCTCCGATATAACTTATTGCTGTATGTCTCTGAGATTCTAAATATTCTAGAGCCTCTGTAACACCTACTTTATAATCAGCCACAACGCTATCATATTTTTTCTCATTGGGTGAATAATCTATAAAGACTATTTGATTGGTGATTCGCTCTATTCTTTTTATATCTTCTATACCAAACTTTCCAATAGCTATAATACCGTCGATATCTTTGTACTTTCCGTCTTTTATTTCCAAATGATTGATATTCATATATCTAAGTCGTTCTTCTTTGCATCGTTCCTCTACTGCTAGTCGAATGGATAAATAGTAAGGATCATCTAATTCTTGTTTTTGACTATACCAATTGACAATGCCGATTGTATATCTTTTTTCTTTTGTCTTTCTATTACGGTTCGCTATATAATTTAATGCTTCCGCTGCTTCTAGTACATTTTGACGTGTACTTTCTGACACCGTAAGTGTCGGATCCATATTAAGTACCCTTGAAACGGTTGCCAATGATACGCCTGCTTGTTCTGCAATTTCTTTAATTGTTGCCATTTGTCACTCTACCTCAACCTTTTATTTGTTTATTATTATACTACATAACATGTAAAAATAGTTAGTAAAATTATATTAATTTTTATCGGTAAAATATTGATTAATTTTACTAATCTATTATAATAAAATTATATACATCTATATTATATAAGAGGGGTATTTAAATGAACTTAGAAAACATGCAATTAACTTTTAATAAAATATTTGGCTACCGCCATGATGCGGCTTATTTTGCACCTGGCCGTATTAATCTCATTGGAGAACATATTGATTACAATGGTGGGCTTGTCTTCCCAGCCTCTATTACTCTAGGTACCTATGCACTTGTAGGCAAGAGAAATGACGCCCTTATCAATGCTTATTCTCTTAATTTTGAAAGCTTAGGTATTATTTCTTTTGAACTTAATGATCTTGCTTACAACAAAACTCATGATTGGGTTAATTACCTTAAAGGTGTTGCTAAATGCTTAGCTGAAGAAGGCAAAGCTTTATCTCATGGTCTTGACATCGTAGTCTTTGGTAATATTCCTAATGGCTCTGGTCTTTCTTCTTCTGCTTCTCTAGAAATGCTTACAACACTGATTTTTAAGGATCAGTATAACTTTGATTTAACACCTGTAGAAGCTGCACTTCTTGGTAAAAAAGTTGAAAATACCTATATCGGGGTCAATAGTGGTATTATGGATCAGTTTGCTATTGCACTAGGCCAACAAAACCAAGCTATCTTACTTAATTGTGATACCCTTGAATACGCTTATTTCCCTATCGTCCTTGAAGGACATAAAATTGTCATTATGAATACGAACAAACGTCGTGAACTTGCTGATTCAAAATACAATGAACGTCGTGCTGAATGCGAAAGTGCATTGGCAAAACTTCACTCTGTATGTAGTGCTAAGACACTATGTGAAGTGTCCATGGATACACTCGAAACAAATAAATCATTGCTTACAGCTACAGAGTATAGCCGTGTACACCATGTTATCTCTGAAAATGAACGTGTCAAAGCTTCTACCGCTTGCCTAGAAATAGGAAATCTAGAAGGTTTTGGCAAACTTCTCAATGCTTCTCACACTTCTCTTCGTGATGACTATGAAGTAACAGGCATCGAACTCGATACACTAGTAGAGGCTGCCTGGGAAGCCCCTGGTGTAGTAGGTGCACGTATGACAGGTGCCGGTTTTGGCGGCTGTAGCTTAGCAATCGTAAAAGAAGATTCTGTAGATGCATTTATCCAACATGTTGGAGCCATTTATGCTAAACAAATTGGCTATGAAGCTTCTTTCTATATCGCATCTATTGGTAATGGCCCTATTAAATTATAGTTAGAATATATATTTCAATAATCAAAAGGAGTATCATTATGTCAAACACTTATGGACTTATAGATCGTCTTATCGAACTTAATTTAACCCATGGGCTTATAGAACCTATGGATCAAATCTATATGCGCAATCGTCTACTCGCTATTTTGGGCGAAGTAGATTATGAAACAACACCCGCTCTATCTGGAGACCTTTATGAAACTTTAGATGCACTTACAGATATTGCATTACAAAAGAACTTAATAGATGATACAGGTGCTGATAGAGATATCTTTACAAGCAATCTTATGAATCTTTTCCTAGATAAACCTTCTGTAGTAAATGCTAAATTCTTTGATAAGTATGCGACTTCACCAAAGCTTGCCACTGACTACTTCTACCATACAAGTCGCATGTGCAACTATGTAAAAGTAGATCGTATTGCCAAAAACAAAGAATTTACTACAGATTCACCTTATGGTCCAATACAGGTTACGATTAATCTTTCTAAACCTGAAAAAGATCCAAAAGAAATTGCACGCATGAAATCTGCACCACCTAATAAATATCCATCTTGCTTACTTTGTGTGGAAAACGAAGGTTATAATGGTACGGTTACCCTTCCAGATCGTGCAAACCATCGTATGATACGCCTTACACTCAACAACCATGATTGGATGATACAATACTCCCCATACCTCTATTACAATGAGCATTGCATTATTTTATCTACGTCACATACACCAATGAAAATAACTCAGGATACTTTCCATAACTTACTTGACTTTACGACCCTATTCCCTCACTATTTCATTGGTTCTAATGCTGACTTACCAATTGTTGGAGGATCTATTCTTTCTCACGAACACTACCAAGGAGGTAGCTATACCTTCCCATTAGACCACGCCAAAGCACTCTTTGACTTTAGTATACCTAACTATTCAAGCATCAGAGGTAGTGTACTCAACTGGCCACTCTCAACCATTGAGCTTCGTTCTACTTCTACAGAAGATCTAGCAAAGTGCAGTCATGAAGTTCTAGAGCTTTGGAAAAACTTTAGCGATGCTAAAAATGACATCTTAGCATTTAGTGACGATATACCTCATAATACTATTACACCAATTTGTAAGCGTGACGGCGATGACTATGTTATGAGACTTGTGCTTCGTAACAATCGTACAAGTACTGAACATCCTCTTGGTATTTTCCATCCACATGCTGATGTCCATCACATCAAAAAAGAAAATATCGGTCTTATTGAAGTAATGGGGCTTGCTATCTTACCTGGACGCCTCCTTACCGAGCTTGAAGAAATTAAAGCCTTTATTGTAGGCTCCACAGATACAGTTGCTACCTACCATGAAGAATGGGCTACTCAACTTAAAGCTACTTACCACAGTGCACTTGATTTAGATACATATGTTATGCAAGCAGTAGGTGACAAATTTACACGCGTCTTAGAGGATGCCGGGGTATACAAACTAACCGCTGAAGGTATTGACGGATTTAAAAATTTTATCAAAACTTTTGGTAGTCTTTAAAAACAGAAAAAGCATGAGATCTTAGGATTCTCATGCTTTTTCAAATGTAAGGGTAAAAGTGATTACGCCTTCCTGTATCGTGTAGTCCAATACCCCATTATTTTTTTCGATTAATTCTTTGCATATAAAGAGGCCTAGCCCAGAGCTCACTTTCTGGTAGTCTCCATATTGATACTTGGTAAAAGGTTGTAGTAATTCCCCTTGTAGCTTCTCTGGTAGTTCGCCTAGTTGATTACTTAGAGAAAGCATAATATTTCCCTTTACTTCTAGACTTACTTGGATGTCGGCTGTGGTACTATACTTGATGGCATTATCCAATAGATTCTTCCATACAATCCGTAGCTCTTCTTTGCTTGCCCAGATGGTAGCTGGCATCATCCTACACTCAACCCTCTTTTCTTCTTTATCAAGGATGACTTCATAGTCTTTGATACAGGATGCCACTAACTTCTGTAGGTCTACTTCTTCTTGTGTGGTTGCTACCTGCTGACCTCTTGCTACAATCAGCATATTTTCTACTAGCTTATACAGTCTATCCGTCTCTATGCCTATACGACTTGCCATGCTTTGCACGCGCTCTGCATCTACCTCTCCTGTACTTAGAAGCTCGCTATACCCCTTAATAGCTGTAAGAGGTGTCTTTATCTCATGAGTCGCATAATTGAAGAAACTTTTAGATTCTTGCTCCAGTGCCTCTACTTTTTCTTTCTCTTCTATAAGTGCTTGCATCTGCTGCTGAATCTTATACTGCATGGTATTAAAAGCTTCAGCTAGCCTTACTACTTCATCTTCACCTTCTAAAGATACAGCCTCTCTGAAATTGCCATCCTTTACTTTCTCCATGGCTCTTTCTAGTACGCCGAGTCCTACTGTTGTCTTCCTAAGCCAATGATACATGCCTCCTACCATCAAGCTGGCAATGATTATCTCTATCCCTATGATTTGACTCATCATCTTCTGAGCATCTTTGTACACTGATGTATAGTCCTTCTGCACGACTAATGTCCCTTGGTAACTTTTATCTTTGTATAAAGGATAACCATAAGTACCATGATACCCTTCTGGGGTTCTCCCCATATAAATAATGGCACTTGTCTTCTTACTTTCCTCTAGTAGCTTTTCTATCGTTTCCTTATGGATTTGCTTACCCGAGAAAAGTTGTCTATCACCTTCTAAGGCTATATATGTCTCGTAAGTTCGACTAAGGGTGGATAAAGTCGGTAGTATCTGGTCTTTATAAAGCTTATCTTCATCTATGTACTTTTCGAGTCTTGCTTCTACCACTGTCTTGATTTTCTCTAAGTCATTTGTAACGGTATAACCTAAGTTATGGTTCAGTAGATAAGCAATCATACTATTAACCCCTATCATTCCTACGATCATAATGGCCATGACGCCTATGATTATTTTTCCTTTTAGTGTCTTCATCTTATACCCTCATCACATAGCCTGTGCCAAATACTGTTTCGATGACGTCATCCTTCTCAAGTCCTAGCTGCCCCCGAATACGGCGAATATGGACATCTACCGTTCGCGAATCACCTATATAATCATACCCCCATACCTTATCCAGCAGTTCTTCTCGCGTAAAGACACGCCCCCGATGCTTCAGTAGATACTCGAAAAGCTCCCATTCTTTCCGCTTGAGTTTGATCTCTTCCTCCTGCAAGTAGATTCTCTGCCCCTCTACATCTACTTGAATCAAAGGTGTCAGTGCTACTTTCTCACATTTCCCTTCCTTTGCCTTATCCAAAGTCCTAAAAAGTGCCTTTACTCGCACCACGACTTCCCTTATCTCGAAAGGTTTGGTCATATAGTCATCAGCTCCAAGCTCCATCCCCAGAATCTTATCAAACATAGAATCCTTAGCTGTCAGCATGATGACATGATACCTACTAGAGATTGATTTACAAATCTCAAAGCCATCCCCATCAGGTAACATGGCATCTAATAGCACCAAATCTGGGTGGAACGTCTCTAATTTAAGCAGTGCTGTGCATTGATCAAAGACACTTTCCACCTCATAACCTTCTTTTCGTAGTGCGAAGGTCACTATTTCATTAATAGAGTATTCATCTTCTACCACAAGTATTTTCTTCGGCATCTCTTCTCCCCTACTCTCCTTATTTAAAAGTATAACGTTTGTAAATCACGCGTTCCGTTTCTTCTCTGCCAAATCTTTCCCCTTTTAAAGCAGTACACTCCTTACTCACAAAAAGTTCTGTTCCTTCTTCATTGATAATGCTTATTGTATATGCCTCCAAGGTCTTGCCCTCATCTCGAATGTCCTCTGCAAAAAGAGTCTCTAGCTTACCATCTTTAATAAGCTGTATCTCCCTTCTCTGTGGCATCAAGTGATTATCCTCTTCTTCAAAGAAATCTGTCACAAACATATACCCACCCATCGTAGCCACTTGTCCTACTGGATTCATAATACGATGCTGTGTATCTTCAGCCCCTATCAGCTCTTCATATTGATTGGTCTCTAAGTCTAAAATCCCCATACGTGCTATTTCACTAATGGAAATCGTAACATCTTTTGTCTCGTAAGTATTTGTTTTCTCATTCCATTTACGCTTTGTGATGAACTGATTACTCTCTCCATTAAGCATATATTTATCCTTGATAAATGGCTCATAATAAAGCATCAATAGATGACTTTCATCTAAAAATATATTCCATGTGTATTTCGTCGTCTCTACTACAGGTATATACGCCTTTAAATCAAGGTAAGGCTCTAGCGTATACTTGTCTTCATGAAATCTTATCTTATGAAGCATCTGCTTCTCATCTATGCCTACAAAGCCTCCAAGAGATGGAATATAGGCTATTTGTAAAGCTTCTCTTAGCCCTTCTTCATTACTATAAATCTTATCTTTTGTCTCATTATAGAAGTATATATATCGAATATATGGACTATCATACCCTCTGTAAATAATATAAACTTTATCTCCTTCCTGTGTGATAAATTCACCATTAACAGATAGCCCTGTCCCTCCTATCTCTTGTATTACTTTCGTCAGGTTTTCTGCAACCTTTATCGTTCCACCATTTTGATAATCCACCTCTAAAACTTGCTTCTCACCGTCCGTATTTATCTCTGTTATCCTATGCATTCCTCTATGGGGATAAGAAATCAGCTGTATAGGTGTCTCTACTAGGGTATCTTCTTCTGAAACTCTATAAAGCTTGTCCTTCCCCCAGCCATCTATTGGAAAGTTCAGCTCATCTGAATAGCCTGTATTTCTCACACTTCCATATACCTCTCCTCCACTATAAAAAGTGGGAGAAAAGCTGACACCTGGCTCCATTACTAGATCTACTTGCTCCACTGTCACTTCATACATATCTTTCCCTACTACCTGTCTCACATCTTCCTCTATCACGATTTTCTTCATATTCCCCTTAGGTGCTACCTGACATCCCACACTTCCTAGTATAAGACTTAGACTTACCCCTACCATCAACCATCTTCTCATATCATTTCCCCTTCTCTTCTCATCGTTTCTACCTTTAGGGTACTGCCTTTTTATGATGAACGTTAGAAAAGTTGTTTCCAAAGTGTTAAATATTCTACTTTAGTTTATTTTATATCTTATTTCAGCTACGGACAAGTTGTAGTTCTCAGATGCTGCACTATCTTCTTTCTTTTATTATTTCCTTAATCATAGGGCCTATTGTACACCATCTCTGTAGTATGCCTTTTGCTTGGTCAAAGGAAAAAAGATCTTTATGTAAGAAATGTTGGAACGTATGTGACGTTTTCTGAAGTAAAGAATCTTTTTTCCAAAAGGCTATAAAAAAACAAGGGCTATTACACCATTGTGCAATAAACCCTTGTCCTCTCTCTACTTCCACTTACATACTTTTGCTTCTAGTACATCTATCCCTTTGAAAAGTACCATGCCAAATAAGCTGATAGCTATAATCCCACTATACATCTCTACATAGTCCGCCTTAATCCACCCATTCATAATGTAGTACCCTATCCCTTGCCTTGTGGCATAGTTCTCTGCAAAAAATAGTGCCGCGATACTTGAGCCTAGCACCATCTTCAACGAAGTAAAGAGGGCTGGTAAGATTGCTGGTAGTACTAGGTACCCTAATTTCTGCCCTTTACTTAGTCCCATCACTCGAGCTGATACAAATAAATTTTCAGGGATATTTCTAATGCTATCTCTGACTTGTACAAGCAAATGAAAAACACTGATAGCAAAGATAAGTACAATCTTCGAAGCGTCTCCTAGCCCAAATAAAATCATGAATACGGGTAAAAAGGCGATACGTGGCACAGGATAGAAAAGATAGACAATGGGTGTGATATAACGGTCTGCCCATGTGCTTACACCTATCCCTACACCGATTGTGACACCTACGAGAATAGTAAGTACAAGTCCTGCTAAGATGCGATAACTACTACTTAAGAGATGCATACCTAATACAGGTGATTTTTGCACTGTATAGACTAATACCTCTAATGGATCTGGGATGACAAAAGACTGAAAACTCATATGTGCCAGCTGCCAGCCTATAAGCACCATACCTATGGCATAGATGACTGACATGCCTTTTCCTCTAGTAGCTTTATTCATAAGCCATTCCTCCTTCTAGCGTTTCACGGATTTGTTTGCACGCTTCAAAGAACGCTACCTCTTTTCGGATATGTGGCGACTTTCGGAGGGCTACTTCATGTATGGTAAAGCTCCCATTACTTTGCATAACCATAATCGTATCTGCCAAGTATACCGCTTCTTCGATACTATGGGTGACGATAACAGTCGTTACTGGATAGCGCTCTCTAAGGGCTACCAAAGTATCTTGGAATTTCTCTTTGGTAATGGCATCTAATGCTGAGGATGGTTCATCTAATAACAAAAGAGATGGCTCATAAGCCAAAATCCTACCGATTGCTACACGTTGCTTCTCGCCACCACTGAGTGTATTGGGATAGCACTGTAGTAAATGACCGATGCCTAAGTCTCCTGCTACTTTTGCTACTTTTTGTGCTATGTCATCTGTAGCATACTTCCTAGCCAAGAGCCCTAAGCTCAAATTCTTATGTACTTTAAGCCAAGGAAAAAGATTATGCTCTTGAAAATTAAAACCTATCTCTTGGCGGCAGTTCTCTATCCCTATACCATCAAGCTGGATACTGCCTTCTTCATAAGGCAGTATCCCTCCTATACATTTTAAAAGTGTACTTTTACCACAGCCTGACGCACCAATAATGGCTAAGGTCTTACCCGTAGGTACCACCACATTTATAGCTTGAAGAATCTTACGTTCGCCATAGGATTTCTCTAAAGACTTGATGGTCAGCATTACTTAACGCCTATCTCTGATACAAGGTCATTGTATGGTAAGTCGAAAGTCTTGCTTGTAAGATTTTCTGTCCATCCTTTTACATCATTCACGAAAGCCTCATCTGGTAGACGTGTCTCATTGTAAATTGGAAGTACCATATACTCCCCTACTTGTGGGTCTAAGTCTAATTCATCGATTAAGATTGCTTTACCAAGTTCAGTATTCGCATTAATCTCTGCTACCGCTTGATTGTAACCATCATGGAAGGCTTTCACTGCTTCTGGATAGTTGGCAATGACTTCATCTGTGAAGATCATGACATTTGGTGTGAAATCTTCTGGATTACCATACACTCTTTTCTCTAATCCATTCATCTGTGCCTTAGAAGCCATAGGTTCTGGAAGTATAGCCATATCTAACTCGCCTGCCATAAGCATCTGAAGACGTACTGGCATTTCGTTGATAAATACTTTCTCCATGTTGTAATCTGTAAGATACTTATCTGCTAGGTAGTTGACAACACTTACTTCCATAAGTCCTACCTTCACGTCTTTCTTCTCTTCAAACTGAGGACTAAGAACTACTGGGAACACACCATCTGTAGTCGTCGTGATACGTGCTGGAAGTCCTGCTTGTTTGTTATTAAGGTATTGAATCATACTAACCATTGAACCTTCTAGTTCACCTGCTTGAATAGAGCTTTGCTTTGTAGCACCATTAGTGAATGTCTCTATCTCTACATCGATACCCCTCGTATCAAAGTATCCTTTCTCTTCTGCAAGATAGATAGGTGCTGAATCTGCTGCTGCCATGACACCGATACGTAAGTTCACTTCACCGTCTTCCTTATCTACTAGCGCACCTGAATTATTGCCTACACTTGGCTCTGGTTGCTGTGGGTTAGTAGGTGTCTGACCACCGCCACAACCTACTAAAAGACTTGCTG
>JBOGBZ010000075.1:0-5900 GCA_051656485.1 Cellulosilyticaceae bacterium | reverse complement strand
CGAACAAGTTATACTAGATATGAAAGATATGCGAATGGACTATGTGTTCTTGATGGAAGATGATACGTATACCCACTTTGAATTTCAGAGTACAGACAAGGGAATACTAGACTTAGTAAGATTTAATTTGTATGATGTATTGTTGTATCAGCAGACTAAAAAACAAGTTTACACATACGTTATATACTCAGGAGATATCAAAGACCCATTAACGAGTTATACCAATGGATTTAATGAATATCGGGTAAGAGCCATTTGTTTGGCAGAGAGAGATGCTAACACGGTGCTGAATGACATAGAAAATAAACTTCTAGAGAATAAGGAATTAACGGATCAAGAACAGTTGGATCTTATTTTCACGCCATTAATGGGTGGGGAGCTTTCAAAGGAAGCTAAGATTATCAAGGCCATTAAATTATCAAAGGATTATCCTATGAGTAAGAAGGCAGATGTTCAAGCGATGCTATATACATTTGCACATAAGTTTTTAAGTGGCATAGAATTAGAAAATGTAAAGGAGGTAATGAAAATGACTGAACTTGGGAAAATGCTACATGATGAAGGCGTGCAAGAAGGCATTCAAAAAGGCATTGAAAAAGGCATTCAAAAGGGGATTGAAGAAGGTAAAGAAGATATGGTAAAAGAACTTTTAAAAGAAGGTTTGTTGAGCAAGGAGCAAATTGCAAAAGCAGCCAAATTACCACTTGAAAAGATAGAGACAATAGAAAAGAGCATTGCAGTATTACATTAAAGGAAAATTACTAATCCCTAGAGTTTAAAAACTCTAGGGATTTTATTGTGCAGCAAAATCGATCAGTTTATAAAATGAAAAGAGAACGGCGTGACGTATTAATAATGTTCTTTAAAGTACGCGATAACAAAATCTTGAAATAAATCTAGGCTTACGGTGTGATGTTCTTTTAATTTGGAAAAGCCTATTTTTCTGAAATGATTTGTATCAGATAGATGAATAAAGACTATATCTGAATGCACAAACTTTTTGCAAAGGGATTGAGGTAAAAGTGAGATGCCCTTTTTTAAATTCATTAGATCAACAGCAAGGGAGAAATCGCATTCAAACAAGACATTCAGTGAGACATGATTCGTACTGCACCACTCATCAATTAGTTGTCTAAAGCTATATTTTTCAGACAAGAGGATAAAATCTTCGTTTTCTAGGTGTTTTAAATACAGGGAGGTGGCGGAGGCAAATTTATGGGTATTTGGTACACAGAGCAAGATTTCTTCATTGGCAATTTCAATGGTTTCAATCCCATCGTCTTCGATGAGTGGGGAAGTGATACAGCAATCTATTCGTTTTTGAAGGAGTTGTTCCTTAATGATATTATTGGAATCTAAGGTTTGGCTAAATTTAATGTGAGGATACTCATGGAGAAAGCTTGTAATTAAGTGAGTCAAAAAATGAATGCTTGAGGTGGACATGATAATGGTTTCATTTTTATTTTTAAGACTTTGCTGCATTTCACGTTTGCCTAGTTCCAGTGCATCAAAGGCTTTGTTAACATATTTTAAAAACACCACACCCTCAGGTGTTAATGCGATATTTCTACCAGTACGGTTAAAGAGCGAGCAGATGCGGCGTCACAGGATATTGAAGTGGATATAAACGATGCAATCCATCAGTTAATGGCAGCCTTTTTGACTGATGTGAATGGTGTAGGTATCAAAAAATTGACAGAAGATGTGCATTTACTAGCAAACAGTGATTTTTATCAAGCGGCTGATGGTAGATATGTATTTTTATTAACATCATATCCTCATTTAAGAGATAAGGCTTGTAAAGTATTAAATTGTCCACCATTACACGAAGACTTTGAAAAAGCAGTAAAGGGTTGGAAGGCATTTGATCTAGAAGAGGCAATTAATGAAATAGGGGGGACTTGTATAGCAGTTCGTACCCAAGAAGAATGGCGTAATCATCCACAAGGAAAATTATTAAATGAATCACCTGTTGTAAGTATTGAAAAAGTAGGGGATAGCGAGCCAAGACCCTTTAGCACATTAAAAAACAATGAAACATTACCACTGAAAGATTTACGTGTGATTGATAATACTCATGTAATTGCAGGACCGGTAGCTGCACGATTATTTGCAGAATTAGGCTCAGAGGTAGTGCATATTTCTTCTCCTAAGTATCCAGATCCAATAGGGATGATTGTAGAGACTAACATTGGTAAAAAAAGTGCGTACTGTGACATTGACAATCAAGAGGATTTCAATCAATTAAAAGCTTTATTAAAGGAAACAGATGTTTTCGTGAATAACTATTTATCCATAGAAAGAAAAGGGCTCTCAGTAGAAGAGATTGCCAGTATAAGCCCGGGAATAGTCATTTTAGACTACCATGGTTGGGGTGCAGATGGTCCTTGGCATAATCGCGGTGGCTTTGATCAGTTAGCGTGTTCGGCTACAGGTTTTTCAGCAGAAGAGGGTGGATTTGATCATCCAAGTTTACCACCAACTTATTTATTAAATGACTATCTAGCGGCTATAGTAGGAGCAGCAGGTGCCATTGAAGCGTTAAGACGTAGAGCTCAAGATGGTGGTAGTTATAGAGTCCATGTAGATTTAGCACGTATTTGTATGTGGATTCAGGATTTAGGGATGTTTGCATATGATGAAGTAGCTCACTTACCTAGACCAACGATAGAAGAAGGAAGAAAGCACTTAGTGACTGTTCCGGGTGCATTTGGTGAGACATCGTATTTGCCAATCCAAATCAAGTATAGTTCAATCACACCTTGCCTAGAAAAAGGTGCAGAGCCTTTAGGTGCAAGTGCATTAACCTTTAATTAAAAAGATAGGGTATAGTGAACGATTGGCGTTCACTATACCTTATCCTTTTTTTGTTTTTGTAAGCTAAGCTTTGATAATTTGAATACTAATATTGTCAGGATCTTTAACGAAGAAGCATTCCATAAGCCCCATCTTATGTGGCTCACTAGTGAGTATAGCGCGCTCACGAGCTTGGATTAATAAAGTTTCATAGTGAGTAGAGGAGATACCGATTGCAACACTTGAGTTAGCGATGGCAGATGCTTCAGGTGTGTGGCGTTTGATGAGTTCGATCTGCATACCGTTTTCTGCTTCATAAAATACGATGGACATCATGTCATTGGGTGAGAATGCACTTTTCAGCTCCAGTCTAAGGTATTCACCATAAAATGCTTGGGATGCTTCTAGGTTATGGACATTAATTGTAAGCCATTTAATAGTCATAGCTTTCTTCCTTTCATAAGTAGATTTGCGACACGTTATTTTTAATTAAAGATGCTATCTCAAGTATAGGTGATGAAGTAAGTAGGGTGCAACAAAAAGAATGTACTAGTGGCTAAATAAATATGGTATAATAGAAAACATAGATAAGCTATTACAAAACATAAAGCAAACTGACTAATCCTTAGAGTATAAAGCTCTAGGGATTTTATTGTATAAGGGGGATTCAGTGGATGGGGTTATTTGATAAAATGAGTGAACCAGTGGTGCTACGAGAAAGTAAGGCAATGGAGGATCAACTCGTTGTGTTACGTGAATTAGAGCCTTTATTGACAAAAGAAGGACAGGGGATTATACGTAGAGATATAAAAGCGTTAGAGTACGGCATTATAGGAGAAAACAATATTCTCTATGAACTTAAAAACAGTCATATGCCAATGTGCATCGTACAAGATATCTATTGGCAGGATGACGATTTGAGTGCACAGATAGATTTTGTAGTATTTACAAAAAAGATGTGTTTTGTTATAGAATGTAAAAACCTATATGGGGATATTGAAATCACAAAAGACGGAGACTTTATCCGAACGATGAAGGTGGGCAATCAGCAAATAAAAGAAGGCATTTACTCACCTATTACACAGAATGAGCGACATATGCAACTGATGAAGAAAATCAAGAAGGATAGGAAGAGCAATGTACTGATAAAAATGATGGTAGATAAATTCTTTGAAAGTACCCATAGGTCTATCGTTGTCTTAGCAAATCCTAAGACAGTCTTGCATAACAAATACGCAAAAAAAGAAGTGAAGAATCAGGTCATTCGAGCAGACCAGCTTATTACTTATATCAAAGATACGTGTAGACAGTCTAAAGATCCAGAGTCATCAGATCAAGAGATGTTAAAGTGGGCACAGTCGTACCTCAATTTACATCAAGAGGTAGTAAAAAATTATACTGCAAAGTATGAGGCATATAAGGTAGTACAGGAGGACAAGGTAGTGGTGGCAGAAGAGATGGTACTGCAAGAGTCACTGGAAGATACAGAGCTGTACCAAGCATTGAAGCGGTATAGATTGGAAAAGAGCCGAGAAGAAAAAATCAAACCTTATTTCATATACAACAATAAAGAGCTTGAGGCGTTGATTAAAAAGATGCCAATGACATTAAGTGAACTAGAAGAAGTACAGGGATTTGGCAAAGTAAAAGTTGAGAAATACGGTGAAGAGTTACTTCGTATTTTGAATGCTAATAAATTGTAGAGGCATCATACAGGGGAGTTTACAGAGCGAATACCCGCAAAGGTGAATATATAGGGATTCGGAAAGGGGATTTATATGAGAAAGCAAGCAATAGTTATGATGTTATCCGTACTTATACTGGTGACTAGTTTATTACCTCAAGTGACTTATGCAACTAACTTACGTGAATACACAATTATATGCGATGGGGTGCCTTACAAGGCACAAGGTATTGAAAAAGACGGTACAACTTATTTTAAACTGCGTGACATAGCACAGGCATTGGCGTATACCATAGACTATGACAACAGTACAAGAGAAATCATTTTGGATCATTACCAAGGAGGCACACTCAAAATCAACACAGCTACGGGGAATTGGTATATGAATAGGTTTAAGTGTAAGTCTGCTCCGCTTATTAATTACAACGATACCAACTATGTGCCAATTCGTGCAATATGTTTTCAGTACGGCTTTGAAGTGAGTTATACAGATGGTTGCATTAATGTGGATAGGCATTTAAAAACAATGGAGATACCTACAACGCTAGAAACGCATTCGAATGTAGCAACTATTGGGAGTACTGACGAGGAGCTGCTATACGAGGCCTATTTTTATACTTTAAACCTTACTTTATTAAAGTATATACATCTAGCTAAGGAATCCTTGTTTTGGTCAAAAGAAGGGGAAGAGGGCTATGCGGCTATGCTAAGAAGCGTGGATGCAACAAAGCAATGTGTGAGCAAAATGAAGGATGAAAAAATCAAGGCAGAAGCTAATATACTTTTGGATTATAGCCAAAAAGCGTTAGAGAAGACACGTATTTATTCCACGCATCCGGATGATATCGCCTACTTTGAGACATATATGGAGCGTACCACCCCTTACTTTAGAGAACTTGAAAGCGATGTGTGTGACTTGTCTGATTTAATGTCTACAGTAACGAAGAATTACGGTGCACTACTAACAGGTAAGTAAGCTGGCCAAAGGCAGGAGTTTTTTTGAGTAACAAAAGTGCTATTCAAAAAAGGTTTGAAGTGGTAGACTAATACTAACATAGTCGGGATGAAAGCTTCAAACGCATCTCCATTACAGAGAAAACTGCGAAAAATCAGTAAGAGGATGACTTAGGTCATCTTTTTATTTTTAGGACGAGATATAAATGTTATGAAGTATGTGGCCACGCCTCTATACGACATACTCACAATTATGTAGGGTAATATGGAATGACAAAAGGATATGGTACAGTTAACGATGACACTAATTGTACCATATCCTTTTTCTGCTTTTGTAAGTTAAATAAGTATGATAGAATAATAGCAAGAAAAGAGGTGAACACATGGCTAGCAATAAAGAAGACATCATTATGAAACGTGCAATGACTGTTTTTGCAGAGCAAGCAGTTGCGTATTTTGGAGAACC
>JBOGBZ010000074.1:0-31923 GCA_051656485.1 Cellulosilyticaceae bacterium | reverse complement strand
GCATTTGGATCTACGCCTGGAGCAAGTCTTTCTGCTGTTGTACGTTTTGTAGCAAGTGTAGCACCCATTACAGATGCAAGAGCTGCACCACTAAGTTTTACTACTGGTGGAAGTGTAGGGTCTTTCATTAACCAGAAGATAGCGTTTACTGGTTCTTCAAATTTATTTACACGGTTTGGAGACCAAAGGATAGATTTAACTGCACGTCCGTTACCATTTCTGATATCTTCTGTAACAGGTACAATCTTACCATCTTCGTCAATTGTAGCACCGTTGTTTTGCATTGTAAGTAAGTATTTGTTGTCATCACATGTAAGTGGGTAGTCTTGTGTCTTATCGAAGTAAGCAGGCTCGAGAGCTACTGAAGAACCATCTACAGTTGAGATAACGAATGCATCATCATGAAGTACTGTGATATCGTACTTATCATTGTGACGAGCATGTGTGATAGTTGATTTACCAGAACCAGAAAGACCGAATACACCAGCAACGAAAGATTTACCTTCGCCAAGGTTGTAACGTTTTTGTCCACCGTGGCAAGAAGCATAGCCATGACGGTTAGCAAGTGCCCAAGCAAGTGTTAAAGTACCTTTTTTGTGCTCACCGAAGTATCTCATACCAAGGATAGCAGCACAGTTGTGCTCTGGATCGAAGAATGTAAGACCCATTGGATGCTCTGGATGAGACCAGTCTGGATCAGAGAATATGTAGATATCGCCTTCATTTTGAATTTCTTTTGAGTTATTGTACATTTCAGATACTACTTCGTTGATTGCTTGGAAGTTAAGTAACCAAGAGTACATAATGTTTTCTTGTGTTTCAGGAATACAAAGATGTGCTTTTACAGAAAAATCGTTATCAAGACCAACGATTGCTTGAGCATGATACATTTTTTTCTTACGGCATTGGTAAATAGCTTCGCTAATTTTTAATGCGTATTCACCTTGGTTAACGCCTGGCTCACCCATGATTTTACGAGCAGCAGCAGCACGACCACTTACAGCACCATCATTGAAAAGAAGAATTTTTGTATCTTCATCAAGACCTAATAATTCTGGCTTATAAACTGGAACGTCTGTAACGACAGTACCTGGAGCATCTTTTGCAAGTTTGTAAGCTTCTTTTAAAGAAGTAACAGGTGTTACATTATTGCCATAAAAAGCAGTTTCGATAGTCGTACGAATTTGATTGAAGATAGGGTTATTCGCACCAATTTCAGTTCTTGGAAATCTAGATTTTGTTGCCATCAATAAATCCTCCTCTAAAGTTCTGATAATAGTATTTTCACTAATGCTCGATAAAAGCGATTAGATGAAAGCGTATGGTAGAAAATAAGGAAAAATCAAATCTTTCTCCAAGTATAATTATGAGTTTTGTCGTAAAAATTGTCAAGAAAAAACTGACTATACAAGTAAAATGTTTAAAAATATAAAAAATAAAGGACTAAAATATAAAATTTATAATAAAAAAACACTTTAAACTTAAGTAAAAACCCAAGTTTAAAGTGTTTTTTTATTTGCAAATATGACGTGCTAAAAGTTTTTCTACTTCAATAATATCGGTACCTTTAGCGAATTCCATTTCAAAAGTAGTACCTTTTGTATGGAGTTTGACGTCGTTATCAAGTTCAAAAACGCCACCTTTTTCTACAGAGAAATAATAGATAGAGCTATAAGGAATA
Organism: Cellulosilyticaceae bacterium; assembly: GCA_051656485.1. GTDB lineage: Bacteria > Bacillota > Clostridia > Lachnospirales > Cellulosilyticaceae > JBOFDK01. Next base: position 30,242 of record JBOGBZ010000074.1, on the reverse strand, counting down.
TTAACGAGTTGTTTCTTAGTGGAAAGGGGTTCCTTGTCTATAAGGATAATACGTTTGTTAGTAAAACAAATTTCGTCTAATACAAGTCGATAAACAGCTTCGATGACTTCGCCTTCGATCAGATAAGATTCAAATTTAGAAGTATCGCCTACTTTAGAATTTCCAAAAATGCCCATAATCTTCACTCCTTCATATAAATAAAATGGTTACTTCCTATTATTGTATCATAACATCACCTAAATCACACATACTATACAATATTAATATGAGTTAGTCATTGCAATTTATGCAGTTAAATGTATAATATAGAAGTACTAAAAAAGTTAACATAAAAATACACATAAAGGAGTTCCATATGTCGAATAAACCAACATTAAAAAGAGAATTGGGACTTGCAGCAGCTACAGCCATTGTAGTAGGTAATATGATGGGGTCAGGAATATTCACATCTCCTCAGAGTTTAGCACAAGTAGCAAGTCCTATAGTTACCATTGTAGCATGGATGATTACAGGGATTGGTTCTGTATTATTAGCATTATCTTTTGCTAATTTAGGGAGTAAATACCCTTCAACGGGTGGACCAATCGTTTTTACACATAAAGCTTTTGGTGAATTTATGGCATTTTTAGTAGCATGGACATTCTGGATAGGTTCATGGATTGGAAATGCAGCGATTATTACAGCTATTATTAGATACCTTACACCATTTATACCTTCATTAAGAACGAATGGGGCCTTAGCATTCATCTTATCATCACTTATTTTATGGACATTTACTTATATCAACTATAAGGGTGTGAAACAGGCTGGTGTAGTAAGTATCGTAACTACAATATTAAAGCTAGGGGTTATTTTTGTCTTTATGATTATAGCAATCATCGGATTTAATCCTGAATACTTAGGCACATACTCTAGTCCAGAAGTGACAGGATGGGGTGCATTACCAGCAGCGATTGCAGTCACACTTTGGTCATTCATAGGTCTTGAAAGTGCAGCTATCTCAGGTGGGGAAATCAAAAATCCTGAGAAGAACATTAAGAGAAGTACATTCCTAGGTACTTTATTTGCAGCAGTTATATACTTATTCTTATCAGTACTTGCTATGGGTGGGCTCCCACAAGCAGAACTTGCAGCATCAGAAGCACCACTTGCAAGTATTATTAATCACGTAACAGGTGCGACATGGGGTGGCGCATTTATCTCTCTAGGTATCGTCATTTCAGCAGCAGGTGCTATGAGTGGATGGGTACTTACAACCGCAAGACTTTCATTTGCCGCAGGTCAAGATGGGTTATTCCCTAAGTTCTTTGCAAAAGTACATCCAAAGCATCATACACCATATACATCACTTATTGTCACAAGTATTTGTACGAACTTATTACTCATTCTTAACTATGTATCAGATTTAACGTCAGCCTTTGATTTCATGATTAATCTTGCGACACTGGCATTTATCCCAGCTTATGCATTAACAGCGGCTGCAGAGATTCTTCTTACATTTAAGAAAGAGCATAAACTTACATTACTAAGCTTCGTAAAGCATGGCTTCTTATCACTTATTGCATTTATTTATGCGATTTATATCATCTATGGATCAGGTGCAGAGAGTGCTATGTGGGTATTCTTACTTATGTTTATCGGTATACCTTTCTATATCTACAAAAAAATCCAATCCAATCAAGAAGCATAGTATAAAAACACTTAGGTTAGCATATAAAAACCTAGGTGTTTTTTTCTTATTGAAAAACATCTTAAATCATGCTACCATAGCATAGAAAATCTAGAGTAATCTAGGACTGGTTCGAGAACCTCCCAGTATAAAAAACTAAGGTAAATATATAGTGGCAGTATATAGTTATACCCTTAGGATGATTTTAGGTATAAAATCATCAGGTTCTCCTTAATTTAATCATAAGGAGGATTATGAGTATGGAAAAAAGAAAGACAGAGCAAAAGGTAGACATTAGGATTATCGCATTAGTAGGATTCGGGATGGCACTGAATATCGTAGGGGCGCTTATAGGCCTTACATTCAGACTTCCTATTTATCTGGACTCTGTGGGCACAATGCTCATAGCGTGTTTACTTGGGCCTAAGTATGCAGTACTTACAGGCGTAGGTGGAAGTATCATAAGTGGATTAACTTTTGATATTTACTCACTTTACTTCACACCAATACATATAGCTACAGGTTTTATGGCTGGGTATATGTATAAGAAGCAATTTTTAAGAGGTAAGAGAACCCCGCTGGGTGTTCTAGCAGTATCATTACCGACCTCTATTATTGGTTCAATCATAGCAGCAGGTGTATTTGGTGGTGTCACATCAGCAGGCTCATCGTATATTGTTCAGATGCTAGGTGTCATTAATGTACCACTTGTAGTTAGTGTATTTTTAACACAAGTCGTTACAGATTATCTAGATGAGTATGTAGCTGTTTTATTTGTGGCAGCAGTAGCGAAAGTATTGCCAAATCAAGTGAAGATACTACAGGCTAATAAGGCATAAGGAGACGAGATGGATCGATACAGTGAGATAACGGGCAAGAATGAAAGAGAGATTGTACTTTTAAAAGCCTTTCCATGTGTATGGGGTAAATGTAGTTTTTGTGACTATATTGAAGATAATAGTACAGATGAGAAAAGCATTATAGAGATTAATGAAGAAGTACTTTCACAGATTACAGGAAAATACAGTGTACTTGAAGTCATCAACTCAGGGAGTTGTTTTGAGATTCCGAAGAAGACCTTAGAGCGCATTCGTGAAATCATCATAGAAAAAGGCATCCAGAAGCTCTTCCTAGAGAGTCACTGGTGCTATCGCAATAGATTACAAGAAATGAGAGACTTCTTTGGTATACCAATCGTCTTTAAGACAGGGGTAGAAACCTTCGACAATGCATTTCGAAATGAAGTCTTAAACAAACACTTTAACTTTGAGGATTATACCGAGTTAAAGGCATACTTTGACTCACCATGTATGATGGTAGGAATCAAAGGGCAGACAAAAGAGATGATTGCTAGAGATATGGAGATTGTAGAGAAGTATTTCGATTATGCAACCATTAATGTCTATGTAGATAATACAACAGAGATTAAGAGAGATGAAGAACTGGTGCAATGGTTCACAGAGAACTATAAGTATCTAGATGCTAATCCAAAAATAGAAGTACTCTACCACAACACAGATTTTGGGGTAGGAGACTAACAAAGAGCCGTACAATTGTTTAATAAACAGTTGTACGGCTCTTTTTAAGTTGACACACAAATTAAATAAATATAAAATTAAGAAATTATTAAAAATAATAAACTAAGGGAGGGGAAGAAGTATGAAGGGGGAAAAACAAGGTTACTTAAAGCTCTTAAAGAAATACTTGAAGCACCAAAAAGGGTGGATGACACTACTTGCTATAGCAATCCTTGCAAAGACAGGTATTCAAATCTATAGCCCACTGATGGTTAGTCGTTTTATAGACCATGCTATGGGAGACGATAGAAATAATCAGTACTTAGTGGGGATGGCTTTATTTTATCTGTGCTTAGTATGTAGTGCAGTAGGCATTAGTCTTATGATTACGTATGTGTCCCAAAAAGTAGGATGGTATGCCACTAACCAGATGAGAGAAGACTTGATGCAGCATTGCTTAAGTCTAGATGTATCATTCCATCAAGGCAAAAGACCAGGTGAACTGGTGGAAATGATTAATGGAGATGTAGATATGCTCTTCAACTTCTTTAGTCGTATGGGAATTGTGCTGGTGAGTAATGCGGTTTTAGTCGTAGGGGTACTTGGTATGTACTATCGCATAGATTATCGTATGGGATTTTTGCAGACAGTTTTTGTAGTATTTAGCTGGTTTGCACTTCTTAAGATTAAAAATATGGGAGTGGAGTATCGTAAAGAAAATAGACGCTATGCCACAGAGATTAGTGGACTTATAGGTGAGGTTGTAAAGAATACAGAGGATATCGCAGGTGTTGGAGCGAAACATTATGTGAAAAATAAGTTCAACACTTTGCTAAGAAATTGGTTGAAGATAAGAACTAAAGTAAGCATTATCATATGGGTGCCTTTTATGATGCTTCTTTTATTACAAGCTACAGGTTTTGGAATGGTATTTGGTATAGGGACTTATCTATGGATGCAAGGTACTATTACATTAGGAATGATTTATCTTTTCTATGACTATATGAGATATCTCTTGCAGCCAGTAGGTGAGATTCAGAGACAGATGGAAGATTTACAAAATGTAGAGGCATCGCTTGCACGTATCCGTGACCTACTAGATGAGGAAGTAGGCATTAAGGATGGGCAGGATGAACTAGAAGAAGGACGTATAGAGAGATTGACAGTAGAAAAAGTGACGTTTGGTTATGGAGAAAAAGAAGTACTTAAAGATGTAGATTTGACATTCTATAAGGGACAGACAGCAGCACTTATTGGACGTACAGGAAGTGGGAAGACTACATTAGCTTCTCTTATGATGCGTTTTTATGATGTAGAAGAAGGATGCATTAGCATTAATGGGAAGAAGATTAAGGATGTGCCAGTACAGTCACTGAGAGAGAACATTACATATATCACACAGGATATCCATATACTCCAGACTACCATTAGAAATAACATTACCTTATACAATAAGGCTATAAGCGATGAAGCTATTCTAGGGGCCATTGCACATATGGGTCTTATACAGTGGTTTGCACGTTTTGAGAATGGGCTGGACACATGTATTGGAAGCAGTGGTGTGGGATTATCAGCAGGGGAGTCGCAGATACTAGCATCTATAAGAGCATTTCTCAAGAATCCTCAGATTGTTATCTTGGATGAAGTAACTTCTAAGCTAGACTTAGAGACTGAACGTGAACTGTATAAGGCATACAACAAATTGATGGAAGATAGGATTTGTATCGTGATTGCTCATCGACTTCAGACGATTAAAGATGTGGATCGTGTCATTGTATTAGAAGCAGGGCGTGTCATAGAAGATGGTGGGTACAGAGGATTATTAGAAGATGAATCATCTCACTTCCATAGTTTATATTATCAGATAGATACAGAGGAGGTGGGCGCATGAGTACACTTAAGACAATTCATCATATCTTAAAGAAAAACCCTATGATTTTTATTAAGGATTATGTGAGTAATCAGGTAGCTAATCTATTTCCTCTCTTTACAGGCCTTTTGATAAGCCGTATCTTTGCACGATTTGAAGCGGGTTATGATCCAACGATATGGATGCTTATAGGGCTTTTTGTAGGAACGCTCCTAGGGCGTATCGTAGCAATCTTTTGGCATGCTATAGCAGCGGGCCTGAGTAGATACCATGTCTATGGGACGGTCAGTACTAATATTGTGAATATGTATCTGAACAAACCAGGAGGCGAGATGCCGAATAGGGCACCAGGTCAGATAGTCAATCACTTTAAGGATGATATTTGGCAAATAGAAGACTATGTAGCCAATACATTCTCTAGATTTCTAGCCTACTTTGTATTTGGTGTGATGGCACTAGGCATACTTATCAAGATAGATTGGAAGATGACAGTGGTTGTCTTTATACCTCTTGTGGCTATTATTCTTTTCTTAAGAAAGATGGGGGATAAGATTGCCAAATACCGTGTGAGCCATAGAAAGGCGACCAGTGAGGTATCGGGTATGGTAGCAGAGGTATTCTCAAATGTACAGGCAATGAAGATTGCAGGGAGTCAAGAACATGTACTTGCGTACTTTAAGGAGCTGAATGATAAAAGGCAGGAGAAGGCGATCAAGGACTACTTGTTTAGAGAACTACTCATGACTTCAGCTAGCAATATTCTTGCATTAGGTACGGGTATGGTACTTTTGGTAATGGCATTAGATAGTAGTGGGGCGATGTTTAAGTTAAGTACATTTACGTTGTTTTGTTACTACATTAACTTTATCTCAGGAACGATACAGTACGCTACAGAAGCAGTCATCTCCTACAAACGTGCATTAGTAGCAGTGAAGACACTAGGAGAGGATGATCGCTATATGCAGGCAGATCATCTAGGGGATGAAGTACATATAGGAGAAGTCATTCCACAGCAAAACTATGAAGAAAGAGCTATTCAGAGGATTCAGGTCAAAGACCTTCAGTATCAGTATCCTAATACGACAAAGGGGATAGTAGACATTAACCTTACGATAGAGCCGAATCAGATGGTTGTTATTACAGGAAGAGTAGGTTCAGGCAAAAGTACAGTGGCTAAAAGTATGCTAGGGTTATTGGAGGCACAAGGTAAATGGCATATAGGTGAAGCATTAGTAGATAAAGAAAGTTTGTTAGAAGAAGGCATAGCAGCTTATGCACCTCAGATGCCACAGTTCTTTAGTGCAAGTATTAGAGAAAACCTTATATTAGGCAAAGTTATATCAGATGAGAAAATACTTGAAGTATTAGAGGTCTGTGATTTCTTAGAAGACCTCAGCACCTTCGAGAAAGGCTTAGACCAAGAAATAGGTGTAAATGGCGTGAAGCTTTCAGGAGGACAAAGGCAGCGACTAGCCATTGCAAGGATGCTACTAGTAGATGCAAAACTTGGCGTCATTGATGATATATCCAGTGCACTTGATATCAAGACGGCAAAGAAGATATGGGAGAGACTCTTTACACAAGAGGATAAGAGCTATGTCATCATCTCCAATAGACGAGAAGAGCTAGAGCGTGCCCATAAGATCATCGTTATGAAAGAAGGCCGCATAGAAAGTGAAGGCACATTAGAGACACTACTAGAAACATCAGAAGAAATGAACCTTATATGGGGAGCAGTATAAAAAAAATTTAAAATAGCTTTGACCAGTAGTCGTTTACAAGGTCAAAGCTATTTTTGCATTAGTAGGTACTGGAAGCTTGTGTATAAAGTGCAAAGGCTTGGTCAATAAGAGTGTTATCAGCGAAATCATAAGCGAGTGTACGTATATCTTCAATAGAAAGGAGATCATCTACTTGATGAAGAGCTACAAGAAAATCATTAAGTGCTGTAGGGCTAGCTTCATCTATTACTTGAAGGATAAGTCCAGATAGAGCCTCTACTTGCCAGGGTTCAAAGGTTGTCGCAGTACTATAGTAAGCAAGGTCTGAGAGGTAACCTTCTTTTTCCTCAGAGGCTGTAAAGTATTTAAAGTATTTGGTGTTAACGATTGTATTATCTTTAGCATAAAGATTTTCATTAATACGAGTATTGAATAAGTAAGTGCTAAAGCCTTTGGCAAGGGCGTGGTCTTCAACATTATCAAAGAAATAAGTATCAAACGCTACTTCAGGGATAATAGTATGGAAGTATCTACCGCCCATACTTGTAGGATTCAGATATTGGCGCTTAAGTGATAGCGTGGTCGCACCTTCTTGGTATATAGGGTCTTCAGTGAGACCTGTTTCACAAGATACTTGAAGTAGGGGTGATACATTACTTTCACCAAGGATAGCAGTAAGTGTGTCAAAGGTTGTAGACCAGATAGTCATAAATTCTTCTGTGATTTCCTCAGGGAGGTCTTGATAAGCAAGGGATATATTATCTTCTTCTACTACTTGCCAATCTGTACGTGTAAGGTAGCTATCATTAGGGATGAAGATAAGACAAAGGATAAGAAGGATAATAGTAGGAATACTTATACCTACTATTTTTTTGCGGATACCTTCCCCATGTCCTACAAGCCAGATATTAAACAAAAATAAGATAAGAGCTAGAGCAAACATACAGAGTACGTTGTACCATACGATATCATAGTAAAGATCCATATTAATCATTGTAGAGATAGGCATCAGAAGCTCATTTGCCTTGTACCCAACCATGAAGAAGAGGCCCCAGTAGAGAACGACTACTGCATAACCCACAGCATTTTTATGTGTCAGATTGCAGAAAGTCAAGCCTAAGGTACAGAAGAAACATGTGTAAGCAAGCATTGGGAAGATACCCAGTAAAGAGTTTTCGAAGCCAACGCTATAAGCACATAGATAGAGGAAACTTATAAGACCGCAGTTTAGAAACAGTGCAGAAAGGAATCTTTTGATAACCTGTATGTAGATAGGTGTGCAAGTCGTAAAGATGATGCCAGCACGGCCGTGTTCGTATTCTTCAGATACCACATTTGAAGCATAGAAAACAGGTAGGATAGGTAGAAATAACTTAATATAGAACCAAGACACACCATCCTTTAAGCCTACAACACCGAGAACTGTATAGGCTGCAAGGAGGAGGGTGCCTATAAGTAAAGTTTTTGAACGTATTTTATAAGCTAACTTAAACTGGAACATAGAAACTCCTTTAACGAGATTATTTTAGTAAGATTTTTTCTTGCAATACCAAAGGATTGCTAGAGATAGTAAACACACGCCTAAAGTTAATGTAATGAAACGATTCGTAAGTAATGCTTCATAAAGAGTAGGGGTGAGTTCTTGCTCATAAGTCAGTGCATTAAGGAGTTTGCCATGTATACGAATAGCGAGTATCGATTCATCTGTAAGTAAGAAGAGGATGATTGGTATGATGATGGCAAATAGAAATTCCTTGAAGGCAACGACAACCGCATAACACAAGCTGCTTAAAGCAAAAAGTGAAGGCAGTATATAGATGACAAACACTTTAAGGAATGGTAATGGACTATAAGGTGCTTGTCCAAAAGCTAATGGAATAAGTAGGTAGCATAGCATACCTATTAGGATAGGTATAAGGTTGATGAAGAAGATACCAACGAACTTACCTAGTGCGTACTGAAAACGTGTAAGTGGTTGAGTAAACAGTACATAAGTAGACTGTGTCACACGGTCTACACGAAAAGCATTGGCAAAAAGTATGGCGAGGATAAAGACACCTAGTGTGACTACGCCATGACCAAAGCGGTAGGCACATCTCGTAGCTATCCAAAGCTCACCAGTTCTTAGGGGACTATCCCATACCACTGCCCATAGAATCGTAGAGAGCCAACCTAACCAGTAAATAGGATTGCGGAGCATATTTTTCACTTCAAGCCTAGAAATGCTGAAAAGACTATACATGAGGATTCGCCTCCTTTTGATTCATAAAGTAGAGGTAGGCATCTTCAAGGTTTGCATCACATGTATGGAATGGACACTGATCGTCAGCAATAAGTCTAGCGACCATACCTTGAGAAGTCTGACAAAGTGAGATGAGGGTATAGCGATTCTTTAAAGCGATAAGTGTCTCATTATCTTGAATAACAACTTCATAAATTTTACCAGTAGCATTACCTATAAAGTTTTGTGGTGTACCAGAAAAGAGAATATTACCTTTGTTGAGCAGTGCGATATGTTCGCAAGATGCAGAGATGTCTTCTACGATATGGGTAGAGAGTATGATGATTTTCTCTTTGCTTAGTTCCACGAGCATGGTGCGGAAGCGGATACGTTCTTCAGGATCAAGACCAGCAGTTGGTTCATCCACGATAAGAATTTTGGGGTCTTTGATAAGTGCTTGGGCGATACCAAGTCGACGCTTCATACCACCTGAGAAGCCACCGATACGCTTGGTAGCTACATGAGTAAGGTTTACCTTTTCTAGTAAGTCTAGGATAAGGGTATGGCGTATCTTTTTATCCTTAATGTGATTGAGACGAGCAATGTGGTCCATAAATTCATAGGCAGTAAGGTTAGGATACACATTAAAGTCTTGAGGTAAGAACCCTACAATTTGACGTGTGGCAATCTTATCCTTCGTAACATCAATGCCATTCACAAGGATGGAACCACTTGTAGGCTCTGTAAGAGTAGAAATCATATGCATAAGGGTTGTCTTGCCAGCACCATTGGCACCGAGTAGACCGAACATACCGTTTGTAAGAGTAAGAGAGAGATTATTGACTGCTGTATAGGAACCAAATTTTTTAGTAAGGTTTTTGATTTCAATTGTATTTGACATGTGAAAACTCCTTTTCGTAACTTTGATAAATTAAGCTTATCAGACCTACAAAGGAATAAAAACAATGAGGTGAAATGAGATGTCATAAATGGCAGAAGAAATGTAAAGTTTGGAGCGGTTTGTACATTGTGCCTAAAAAATATGATAAAATATAGTTAACTTAATGGTGCGTCAAGAGGGGGAGGCAATATGCGAATAGGTATTTGCGATGACGAGTATTATCAACGTCATTTGTTGAAGAACATAGTAGAGAAGACAGCTAAGGAAGAGAAGGTTCAAGTAGAGATTGAACAGCATACAAGCGGGGAAGCACTCCTCGGGGTATTAGAAGAAGATATGTATCGTTATGATGTGCTTCTACTTGATATTCAGATGAAGGATCTAACGGGTATGGATGTGGCGAGAGTCATTAGAAAAGCCAATACAAGTACACTGATTATTTTTATTACAGGGGTAGTAGACTATGTGTTTGAAGGATACAGCGTGAAGGCATTCAACTATATCTTGAAGCCGATAGATGAGAAGAAGGTGATAGCAACTTTAAAGGAAGCTATGGTGACTTTTAAGGTAGAGGACAAGACTTATTATAGTATTGTAACGAAGGAGGCTACTTATCATGTGGCACTTGAAGATATTCTTTACTTTAAAAGTGATAAACGCGTTGTGGAGGTAGTGACTCAAGATGGGGCGTATACTTTCTATAGTAAATTGGATGAATTAGAAAGTACTTTAAGAGATAAGGGGTTTATCAGGTGTCATCAAAGATATCTGGTGAATAGTCAGTTTATTGCTAAGGTAAGTGAAGGTATAGCAGTATTAAGGACGAATGAAGAAGTACCTATTAGTCGCAATAGGTATCGTGAGACGATGCTTGGTTTTGCCAGGAGGGCGCTAGGATGATAAATCTTTTAATGTTAGACTTGGCTTGTGCTTTTGGTGTAGCATGGCTTCTGTATTTGTTATGGAAAAAATTATTTTTTATTAGAGACTATAAGTGGGTAAAGATACTTGTGTATAGTGCTTTTGTTATAGCAGCGTCTATGCCATTACAAGGTGGGGACATCCAAAACGCCTTTTTCATTTTGGTTATTTTTATGTGTATAGGTATCTTTGCAACTTGTGATAGATGGAGTCGAAAGGTAGCTGTTATGTTAATCTTGTATGCTATAATGCTTGCTACCAAGATGTTAGCTGTCCGAAGTATATGGATGTTTCATTATGACAGCGATTTCAGAAATATGAGCCTTTGGTTAGAGTTGATGATCCTGTATGGACTTTATCGATTACTTAAAGATATGATCCCAAAGGCAAGAGAAGGTTTTTCTGATAAGGTATGGCTTTGCCTTATGGGGGTAGCATTGGCTACAGTAGGTATGGTCGTGATGAGTATGATTGGACTGAGTTATATAGGTACAGTTATGGTGAATGCTATCGTCATCGTAGTCATGCTTATATGCCTTTCAAGTATTACTTCAATATTCTTCATTATGGGAGAGATTGCGAAGGGTGCCAATGAAGCTATGCAAAGACAAGCGCTAGAGTATGAGCTGGCGTATTATGAAGATGTGAAGCTAGGGAATGAGCATACAAGAAAACTGCTACATGATATGAAAAACCATATGGGAACTATAGGTGCTATGCTTAAAGTAGGCGAGCAAGATGAAGCAGTACTTTATATAGAAGAAGTAGTAGGTGCTTTAAGTGAAGAGAAGAGCATCATCTATTGTAAGCATCAAGCAGTCAATGCCATCCTACATAATAAAGTAAAAAGAATGCAGCAATTAGAAATCACTTATAGCATAGCCTGTGATTTACCCGAAGCAATCCATCTAAGTCTTATAGAAATAGGCAGCATCGTAAACAATACCCTTGATAATGCCATAGAGGCTTGTATGCAAGTAGAAGATAAGTTAAAGCGAGAGATTCAAGTTAAAGTAAGGTATGTAGAGAGCCAACTTCTCTATGAAGTAGAAAATACAAAGGCACATAAGATTAGAGAAGAAGCTGGCAAGCTTAAGACCTCCAAAGAGGACAAGCTTTTCCACGGGCATGGGATAGGACAGATAGAGAGTATCGTACATAAACACAAAGGTTTGATGGATGTGGTATATGATGAGGCAAGATTTAAGATAACGGTCATTGTGTAGTATGGCACCTTTAACTTCAAGTAGAAGTTAAAGGTGTTTTTGAATGGAAAGAATCATAGTGGGTGAACATAGACATAAAGGAAGGGAGTCATACACATGGAGAAAATACTTTATACGATTGGCTATGCACATCATACACAAGAAAGTTTCCTTGAATTACTCTTAAAGTATCACATTAACTGTGTCATTGATGTGCGAACGATGCCTTATTCGGCTTTTCATATGCAGTTTAATAAGGAAATCATCAAGGCTTACTTAAATGCTAGAGGTATCATCTACATACATATGGATGAGCCTTTCGGTATTATTAAAGGGGATGAGAGTCTGATAGGAGATGATGGCTACCTAGACTTCAAGAAGCTTGCTAAGACAGAGTTATTCGCAGAAGGGGTAGCACGTGTAGAAAGAGGTTTAGCTAAAGGTTATACCATTGCTTTTATGTGTGCAGAGAAAGACCCCACCAACTGCCATCGTAGTACCCTTGTAGGGAGAGCATTCTATGAGAGGGGATATGGGGTGAAGCATATTTTACATGATGGTACACTTGAAGATCATAGGGAAATGGAAGAGCGAATGAAGGAGCAGTTTTGCCCCAAAGACCATCAGTTGCACTTGTTTGAGGCAAGTATGGATGAGGGTAAACGATTGCAAGAAGCGTATGATAGTTGTAGTAGAGAAATATTTATCGTTAATGCTAAGAGAGTGCTGAAGGATGATTATGATTATCCTAAACAAAAGTAACGCGAGCACCCTATGACAAAAAAGAAAAATTGTACTATAATTTAAAGTAAACTTAGAAAACTTCAAAGGGGGATATGAAGTGGAGGAAAAAAAGAAAAGTAAAAGGAATAATCAACGACAATTTCTAATCAAGTGGGGCATTGCGCTTGTGGTGCTATGCTTCGCTATCTGGTGGGCGGAGAGACTGAATATAGAACAAAATAAATATCATAAGACATATGCAACGCCTATTCAAGTAGATACTAATGGCATTGTAGGACTAGAAGGTTTAGAAGCTGACTTAGAAGGTAAGGAAATTATCTTCACAGCAGAAAGTCATGGGGTAGATGTAAATATGGAGCTTGAACGAGGCTTCATCAAGTACTTTAAGGAGAAGACGAACTTCAAGTATTACTTATGCGAGTTATCATACGCGCAAAGTATCATGCTAAATAAGTATTTAGAGATAGGGGACCCGACTATATTAGATGAGATGTTCGCACATTTTAAAGGTACATTTGCCTATACAGAGGACAGCTATAGAAGATGGATATGGCTCTATAGTTTTAATCAGACGTTACCAGAGGAAGACCGTATTCAAGTAGTGGGGGTTGATGTAGAACATCAAGTAGCGTATGCAGCAGAAGTTCTTAGTGAAATGATGCCAGATACAACAGCACCAGCTGAAATACAGGAGATAGTTCAACTTATTAAAGATGGACAGTTAAAGCAGTTAGATGAAATTCAAAAGGTTTATGATGATGTAGTAGCAAATCGTAGTCTTTATGAAGCTTACTTAGTAGAAAATTACTTTGATGTGGAGCTTATCCTAAAGAATATGATTAATTTCTTTAAAGTAAATGAAGATGATAAGTATTTTGACCGTGAGAGAGACCGCTGTATGTATGAGACTTTTATGGCGATATACCCTAAACTTCCTAAAGATATATTCTACGGGCAGTGGGGGTTAAACCATGCCTTTAAGCGTGCTCAAGGGGGTATTAAGTGGATTGCATCTGAGATGGAAGCCAATGATTTCAAGGATAAAGTGTTATCTATAGCCTATGCATACAATAACTGTAGCCGTATGAGCAAAAAGAATGATCTAACTTATGGAGAGAGGCCACTAACAAATGTAGTAAAGCCAACATTGGCAGGATTACCTAGAGAGGACTTGGTGTTGTTGCCACTTCATAAAGAAGATTCACCTTATGCTGAGAAGCTCTTATGGCCATACAAAACACAAATGACCTACGAGCCAACTGGTGGTGTAACTACGGATTATTTTGATTATTTACTTGTTATCCAAAATGCAGGACCTACAAGACCATTGGAATAGTAAGCTAAAAAAGTAGTTATACTATGAAATAAGATATTTGGGACGTATAAATACCAAAACTTTGTTGTCATAATGAGCTTTTAAAACTATAATAGAAATAGACTTTTTTAAACAATACTAAGGAGGAGTGGCAAAATGAGTAAACCAACTTACTACATTACAACACCTATTTATTATCCAAGTAATAAATTACACATCGGACATTCGTATACAACAGTGGCAGCAGATGCCATGTCAAGATATAAAAGACTTCGTGGGTATGATGTAATGTTCCTTACAGGAACAGATGAGCACGGCCAAAAGATTGAGAGACGTGCATCAGAAGAAAGCGTAACACCACAACAATTCGTAGACAACATCGTAGACTGGATCAAAGACCTCTGGAAGACGATGGACATTAGCTACGATAAGTTCATTCGTACAACAGATGAGGAACATAAAGCAACTGTTCAAAGAATCTTCAAGCAACTTTATGATCAAGGTGATATCTATAAGAGTGAGTATGCAGGTAAGTACTGTACACCATGTGAGACATTCTTCACAGACCACCAATTAGTAGATGGCAAGTGCCCAGACTGTGGTCGTGCAGTAGAGGAAGTAAAAGAAGAATCATACTTCTTCAAGCTTTCAAAGTACCAAGATAGACTGATTCAGTATATCGAAGAGCATCCAGAGTTCATCCAACCAACAACAAGACAAAACGAAATGCTTAACAACTTCCTTCGTCCAGGTCTTGAAGACTTATGTGTATCTCGTACATCATTCAAATGGGGTGTACCAGTAGAGTTCGATCCAGGTCACGTTGTGTATGTATGGATTGATGCTTTATCAAACTACATCTCTGCATTAGGTTATGGCACAGAGAATGATGAAATGTACCAAAAATACTGGCCAGCACAAGTACACCTTGTAGGTAAGGAAATCGTACGTTTCCATACTATTATTTGGCCAGCACTTCTTATGGCACTAGACCTTCCACTTCCAAAACAAGTATTCGGTCACGGATGGCTTGTAATCGATGGTGGAAAAATGAGTAAATCTAAAGGAAATGTAGTAGATCCAAGTGTACTTGTAAGTCGCTATGGTAGTGATGCTATTCGTTACTTCCTACTTCGTGAAATCGCATTCGGTCAAGATGGTAACTTCACAAACGAAGCACTTATCACTCGTATCAACTCAGACCTTGCAAACGACCTTGGTAACTTAACCTCTCGTACAGTAGCGATGATTGAGAAGTACTTCGAAGGTGGCGTACTTCAAGCTGACCAAGAAGCTACAGAGTTTGATGCTGATGTACAACAATTAGTAGCAGCACAAACAGTAAAAGTAGAAGAATACATGGAGAAACTCTTCTTTAATAATGCCCTTGAAGAAATCTGGGTTATTATTAGAAGACTTAACAAATACATCGACGAGACAATGCCTTGGGTACTTGCAAAAGATGAAGCAAACAAAGCAAAACTTGCAAATGTGCTTTACACACTTGCAGAAGGTCTTCGTATCATAAGCATCATGGTAGAGCCATTCATGCCACAAACACCAGAGAAGATCTGGGAGCAAATCGGCGTGGTACGTGGTGAGTTAACAGCATGGGATAGCATCCATACATGGGGTGTATTACCTAGAGATACAAAAGCTCAAAAAGGTATCAATATGTTCCCACGTATTGATAAAGATAAAGAGCTTGCAGAGCTTGAAGCAGCGATGAAAGCTACACAAGCAGCAGCAGCTCCAAAAGAAGAAAAGCCAGCTAAGCCAAAGAAAGAAGAAATTACTATTGATGATTTCTCAAAAGTAGAGCTTAAGATTGGTGAAGTTATCGAATGTGAGCCAGTACCAAAAGCAAATAAGCTTTTAGTATCTAAAATTCGCATAGGTGATGAAGTAAGACAAATCGTATCAGGTATTGCTCAGTACTACAAGCCAGAAGAGTTCGTAGGCAAAAAAGTAGTGGTTGTGACAAATCTTAAACCAGTAAAATTACGTGGTATCCTTTCAGAAGGTATGGTACTTTGTGCATCAGATGATGAAGGCAACTTAGTAGCAGTAGGTCCACTTGGTGAAATGGTTCACGGTGCAGACGTAAAATAATACAAAGAAAAAGAGCCAGGATATTAATCTTGGCTCTTTTTGACTACTTACCGTAGTATGCTTTTGAAAGGACTTTCTCAAGTTCATTAGGATCATTCATAGCAAGGTACATAGAGTTAATAAGGAGATTTGCCTGATCCATGCCGGCTTGCCAACCGAACATACCAGCTAAACAATTTTGGTCGATATATTGACCTTTAAAGTAGATAGAAAGAGCATTGTCAAAACTTAAGAAGAAGTTGCCATATTTATCAACGATATAAGGTGCCTTAGCGACGTTATCCCATTTGACTTTATAAACACCTTTGTTAAGATAAGACTTACGGATTTCATCAAAGGTTTTAGTAACTTTAGCACCGTTACGTCCGTAGAAGCCAATACCCATTAAGATTTTTTCTGGTGGCATACCAGCTTCGATAAGATTTTGGATATACAGGTCAGTGCTGATGTTATTAAGTGCTAAGTCTGAATTATAGAGGTTAGATTGATGCTTAGCCCCTTGAGCGCCTGTGGCACCAGCGGTAAAGTCATAGCTCATGACGTTAAAGTAATCGATGATAGGCGCTATCCCTGCAATGTCTACATTTTTGATATAAGCATTGTCACCAATTCCCGCAACACTAATCCAAGCATCAGGTCCTAGAACATCACGTAATGCTTGAAGAAGAAGTGTAAAGTTTTCGCGGTCTTCAGGGCGAGATTTGATGCCAGAGGCACTACTGCCAGGATATTCCCAGTCAATGTCGACACCATCTAAATCATACTCATCAACCCATTTTTTTACCTCTCGGGCAAAATCATAACGAGATTTAGGGGTAAGGGCTGCATCAGAGAAGCCATCATTACCCCAACCACCGATAGCCATGATGACATCTAAGTTAGGATTAGCATAGCGGAGGTCAGCAAGGTCTTGAAGGTATTTTTCGGAGTACACTTCAAGGGTACCGCCTGGTTGGATAAGTGCAAAAGCATAAATTAAGAAATCATTGAGAAGCGGATCCACATTTTTAGGATTACCAAGTACGTATTCTCCGACCAACCTTTCGTAATTAGGACAATCAGGATTGGTAGGCTGATTAGAGATACCTTGAATTTCAGGCCTATAACTTGTTTGTAAGGAATCTAAAATATGTTGTATGTTAGATTGAGAGATAGGGGTACCTGGTGTGTTGTGGAGTACTGCACGAACTGTATAAGTAGGATCTATAATGTAAATACTAGTATTTGGAGTAGAACTTTTCGTTGTTAAAACTTCTATATTTTGCGTACTAAGTGTACGATAATAGGCAGTTAAATCAGATGAATGAGAACGCATAGTGTTAGGACAAGCACATACGACGACCCACTTATTCGAGATGTCGTAGAGTTGCACAAACCCATGACTACTTATTCCACGAATATTAGAGATTTTATGACCAAGCATTGGAAAACGTGGCATGTAAAACAACTCCTTTAGATATAGATATATACCATAGTATTTACATATTTTACCATAAGTGCAAGTCCTGCTGAGAGAATTATAAATAAGTATAAAAGGAGTAGCTTCATGGACAATAGAAACTTAAAAAAACAAAGTGAATTAGATGAACAAAAAAGAAAAGAAGCAGTACTTCAGATATTACAAAAGGGCATTAAAGATGAAGTGTATAGCTTGAATAAAGAAGCAAATAAAAGAAAAATAGAAAAGCTAAAAAATGAAATAGAAGAATGTCACAAATTAAGTAAATAACTAATAAAATGATAGTAAACCTTAAAATAAGGACATTACATGTAAAAAGAAGGTGAATAGATGGAACATAGAAAACCAGTATTATTAATTGATCAAGATGATGTGCTTGCAGAGTATATCCAAGCCGTCACATTAACGTTTAATGAAAAGCATCAAACGGATTTTACAGAAGAAGATTGTGATAGATGGGACTTGGTATCTGTCTTTGGAGAAGAAATACTAGATATTATGCATGAACCCCATTTGTTTAGGGAGTTAGAACCCGTAAAAGATGCCATTCAGACATTCAAAAGGTTGTATGAAAGCGAACTTTTTGAGATGTATATTGTAACAGCAGCTCATCCAGGAGTAGTAGAAGCTAAATGTGAGTGGTTGAAAGAACATATGTCATTCTTACCACTACGACATTTTATTGTTTGTTCGGCTAAAGATATGATCAAGGGAGATTATCTATTAGATGATGGTATGCATAATATAGAAGCATTCCAAAAAGCGGGCGGGACTTCGGTGATTTTTAATCGTCCACATAATGCAGATGGTGACGAACAGTATGTAAGAATCAATGACTGGCTTCAATTTGAATCCTATATTATTAACGAATGTTACCCTCACTTAAAGAGAGAATACTTTGAAGCAAAAATGAATGAAATAGCAATTTAAGAAACGCTACTCCAATTGGAGTGGTGTTTTTTAGTTTAAGTATAGACTTAGCATAAAGGGAAAAGATAAACATAAAAGTATTGGCAGATAGAAAGTTATATGATAGTATATGACTATATTCAAATAAATAGATATAGGAGAAAACTATGAAAGAATATAAAATTACAGGGATGACCTGTGCGGCATGTTCAAGGGCAGTCGAAAGAACTGTAAAGAAACTAGATAGCGTAACAGAAGCAAGTGTAAATATTGCTACTGAGAAGCTTGTGATACAATTTGATGAACAACGTCTTACAGAAGAAGCACTTATTCAAGCTATCGAAAAAGCTGGATATGGTGTGGTGCGTGAAGAAGAAAAGCAGGATGTAATAGACGATAATCCTTTAAGTAAATTAAAGTGGCGATTCATTATATCGTTAGTATTTTTGATTCCACTTTTTATTATAAGTATGGGACATATGGTAGGTATGCCATTGCCACGAATAATCGACCCAATGCATGAGCCGCTTAACTATGCGCTCATCCAATTTGTACTGACCACACCTATCCTAATCGTAGGGTATCCTTTCTTTAATAAAGGGCTTAAAGCACTTATAAAGCGTATGCCAAATATGGATTCTTTGGTAGCTATAGGGACTTTAGCAGCATATATTTATGGTATCTTCGCACTTGTACAGATAGGTAGAGGTGAAGTTCATTATGTGCATCAACTTTACTTTGAGTCAGCAGGAACTATTTTAGCACTTATTACACTAGGTAAAATGCTAGAGGCTATTAGTAAAGGTAAGACATCGAAGGCGATCGAGAACCTTATCAAGCTAGCACCAGATACAGCAATCGTTATAAAAGGTGATGAAGAGGTTCAAGTAAGAGTTAAAGATTTAAAAATAGATGATATCTTATTTGTACGTCCAGGAGAGTGTGTGCCTTGTGACGGCATTATTATAGAAGGAACGACTTCAATAGATGAGTCTATGCTGACAGGAGAGAGTATTCCCGTTAATAAAAGTATAGATGAAAAGGTCATTGGAGGAAGTATCAATCAGACGGGTGCTATTAAATTTAAAGCAACAGGAGTAGGAAGTAATACTGTTCTTAGCAAAATTGTTAAACTCGTAGAAGATGCACAGGGAAGTAAAGCCCCTATCGCAAAAATGGCAGACATTATATCAGGGTACTTTGTACCAGCAGTTATCTTACTTGCTATTTTAGCAAGTATCGCATGGGTATTTGCAGGAGAGGACTTTGTCTTTGTACTGACCATATTTATATCCGTACTTGTCATAGCGTGTCCATGTGCATTAGGACTCGCTACCCCAACAGCTATCATGGTGGCTACAGGAAAAGGTGCCGAAAATGGGATACTCATTAAGAGTGGGGAAGCTTTAGAAATTGCCCATAAAGTAGATGTCGTTATATTAGATAAGACAGGTACTGTGACAGAAGGCAAACCACGTGTAACAGATGTGTATCCACTTCAGCATTACACAAAAGAACAAGTGACTCAGTATATCGCTAGTGGCGAGAAGAATTCAGAGCATCCTCTAGCAAAAGCAATTGTAGAACACGCTAAAGAATTAGATGTAGCCTTACTTACAGTAGAGGATTTTGACTCTGTAACAGGACATGGTATATACTATAAATTAAAAGATATGCAAGAAAGTTTCTATCTAGGGAACACAAAATTAATGCAAGAAAAAGGTATCGTAGTAGATGATGCAGTTACTATCTTTGATAGCTTAGCAGCTGAAGGAAAGACACCGATGTATGTAGGGTATGGAAAAGACCTTATAGGTATTATCGCGGTAGCTGATACGATAAAAGCTACTAGCAAAGATGCCATAGCAAAAATGCAGCAGCTTGGATTAGAGGTAGTCATGCTTACAGGTGACCATCGTAAAACTGCAGAAGCTATCGGTAAGCAAGTAAATGTAGACCGCGTGGTATCAGAAGTATTGCCACATGATAAAGCGGCTGTTGTAGAAGAGTACAGAGCACAAGGTAAAAAAGTAGCAATGGTTGGGGATGGTATCAATGATGCACCTGCGCTTGTAAGTGCAGATGTGGGTATCGCCATTGGATCAGGAACTGATGTAGCTATTGAATCAGCAGACATCGTACTAATGCATAGTGATTTAATGGATGTGCCATTAGCCATTGATTTAAGCAAAAAGACCATACGTAACATCAAACAAAATCTATTCTGGGCATTTGGATACAATACACTGGGTATTCCAGTAGCGATGGGATTACTTCATTTATTTGGAGGGCCATTACTAGACCCTATGTTTGCAGCAGCAGCTATGAGCTTAAGTTCAGTATCTGTTGTTCTAAATGCACTAAGATTAAAAGCTTATAAAATGAAATAAATTATAATAGAGAAGGAAGAGGTAGAGAATAATGATTATTAAAATTGATGGAATGAGCTGTATGCACTGTGTAAAACACGTAAAAGAAGCATTAGAAGAATTAGCAGGTGTAACAAAAGTAGAAGTAAGCTTAGAAGCAAAAGAAGCGACAGTAGAAGGCGACGTATCAGAAGCAGCAGTACGTGAGGCAATTGACGAAGTAGGCTACGATATTATAGAAATAAGATAAGAGGGATAAGCTATGTATTTCGATTCACATGCACATTATAATGATGAAGCTTTTGATGAAGATAGAGATATACTCTTAGCATCATTAAAAGATAAAGGTGTAGACTGGGTAGTGAATGCTGGTGCTGATATGGAATCTTCAGATGCCAGTATCAAATTAGCAGAGCAGTATGATTTCATTTATGCATCAGTAGGTGTTCATCCTCATGATGTTAAAGATATGACAGAAGAAGACCTAGTCAAATTAAAAGATTGGGCAGCACATCCTAAGGTAAAAGCAGTAGGAGAGATTGGCTTAGATTTTTACTACAACCACTCAGAAGAAGAACAGCAGGTTTTTTGGTTCCAAAAGCAGCTAGAATTAGCGAAAGAACTTGAAATGCCAGTTATTATCCATAGCAGAGATGCATCACAGCAGACTTTTGATATGATTCAAGCAAGTGGTATTAAAGAAGGCGTCATTCATTGCTTTTCAGGAAGCAAGGAATTAGCCAAAGAATATGTAAAAAGAGGTTTTTATATCGGTATTGGCGGAGCCCTTACTTTCAAAAACGCAAAGAAGACGGTTGAAGTAGTAGAAAGCATTCCTATGGAAGCAATTCTTATCGAGACGGATTGCCCTTATTTAACTCCTGTTCCTCACAGAGGAAAGCGCAATGATTCTACGTATCTTTTACATATAGTAGAAAAAATTGCCGAAATTAAAGGTGTTTCAGTACAAGAAATTGCAGATATAAGCTCAGAAAATGCAAAAAAATTATTTAGAATATAAGAAAAGCCCTAGTTTATAAAGCATAAACTGGGGCTTTTTGTAAAAACAAATAAAATTAAAAAGTATAGTATTAGTAAACAAGGGGTGTACTAATAGTATTTGTACATAAAGAATTAAAAATGTACTTATGTGAATAAAAAACATAAAAAAGGGAAAAAATTTATACATAAATAAAAAAATATCGAAAACATGTATCACTTTCTGAAAATTTGCATATAAATATTATTAATTAAATGTTACGCAAATATTAAATAGCAAAATGCATAAAATAAATTAAGAGTGCAGTAAACCCTTGAAAAATGGTGATACTTTAAAGAAAAAGGAGTGATTTTATAAGAGTTGGTAAAAAAAGTTATTACAAAATACTTGATTTAGTAAATAGTTTATATTACAATTTAAATTGTGATTTGTAAAAAAGTAAATTCAATTTATTTCCAGTAAAGCGTCGATAGCACGATTGATGAAGTGAGAGGGAGATTCCATACTGCTTTGGTAAATAAAGCTAATACTAAACTTAGGGCCAAAGTAGCACCCCAATTCAAGGAGGTAATCATGAAAAATCGAAGTAGGATAGCTTTAATGGTTGGAGCGTTGTTTCTTTTAGGAACAGGAAGTATTACAGCATACCAATCAATGTCAAATACGATTGCAATTGTAGATGACGGTAAAGTGACTCAGTACGAAACATTAGATCTTTATGTAGGAGATGTATTAGAGAACCAAGAGATTGTACTAGGCGAACAAGACACCATCATGCCTAGCGTAGGTACAAAGGTAGAAGACGGTACAAAGATTATTATTCATAGATGGAAACCAACAGTTCATGTAACACATAACGGTGTCACTACTACATTTAGAACAGATGAAAAGACAGTGGGCGATGTTCTTAAATTAAGAAACATCACTTTGACAGAGGGTAGTGAATGTTCACAACCTGTAGATACAGAAGTAACAGATAGAATGGCAATAGACATTAAGACAAGAGAAGTTGTAACAGAAGTCATTCAGCAGGAAATACCTTTTGAAACTCAAGTAGAGTATACGAAAGACCTTAAGCCTGATGAAGAAAAAGTTGTTACAGAAGGCAAACCTGGAGTAAAAGAAAGTATCGTAGAAATCGTGCAATTTGGTGGAGAGGTTATCGCTGAAACCACTAAAAATGAAGAGGTAATTATGGAGCCTCAAGCAAAAGTAGTACAACAGGGCATCAAAAATGCAATTGTAGACCCTGAAACTGGAAAAGTATATGAATATACAAAGGCTTTAACATTAGAAGCAACTGCGTATACAGATATATCTGGAGATAGATGGGAAGGAATCACAGCTACAGGAAGACCTACATTTGTAGGGATGGTAGCAGTAGATCCAAAGGTTATACCACTTAATACAGTTCTTTATGTAGAAGGATACGGTATAGCGATTGCAGGAGATACTGGTGGGGCTATTAAAGGCCACGATATTGATCTATTCTTTGAGACAAGTAAAGAAGTATACAGTTTTGGACGACGCCAAAAAGAAGTATACATCTTAAAAGATCAGTCAATAGATGTTCAACAAGAACGTAAAAATAATTAAACATAAGGCTAAAGGGACTGTTTTATAGCAGTCCCTTTAGTTTGTTATTTATTTATGGTATGATACACCAAGAAGGAGTGAAAACTATGCAAAAGATCGCAACAGCAGAAGGTACAAAAGCAGTACTCAATAAATACCCATTTGTATTCCAAAAGAAATTCGGACAAAACTTTCTTATAGATCCTCACGTATTAGATAAAATCATCAGAGCGGCAGATATTACGAAAGAGGACTGTGTCATAGAGATTGGACCAGGAATTGGTAGTGTAACGCAAGCCTTAATTGAAAATGCAGGCAAAGTTATTTCAATCGAAATCGATAATCAGCTCATTCCTATTCTGACAGAGCAATTCGGAAATGAACCAAACTTTAATCTGATTCATCAAGATGTATTAAAGGTAGACTTAAGAGAACTTATCGCGAAGGAATCGCCTAATAAGCGTATAAAAGTTGTAGCAAACTTGCCATACTATATTACGACACCTATCATTATGGCATTACTAGAGCATGAATTGCCAATAGAAAGCATTACGGTTATGGTGCAGAAGGAAGTAGCAGATAGACTAGCTTCTGGGCCAGGAAGCAAGCAGTACGGAGCTATTACTGTATCTATTAACTACTATGCAGAGACGTATTTAGTGGCTAACGTACCACAGAATTGCTTTATGCCACGACCAAATGTAGATTCAGCCGTTATTAAGCTGACACTTCATGAAAAGCCACCAGTAGATGTACAAAACAAAGCACAGCTTCTAAAAATCATCAGAGCAGCCTTCTCGCAAAGAAGAAAGACATTGCTTAATACCCTTATGGCAAATGGTGACCTAGGGGTTGCGAAAGACCAGTTAAAAGAGATGCTGGACGAAAGTGGCATTGGAAGCAACACAAGAGGAGAGACTCTTTCATTAGAAAGATTCGCTATGTTATCAGATTACATCGATGCACATAGAGGATAGTCATAATTACTAAAAAAAGAGTGCAAAAATTAGAGAAATGTGATAATGTAATAAATGAATATTTATCCAGTAGGAGGAAGACAAATGAACAAGAAAATCGTAGCAACAGCTAAAGCACCACAAGCAATCGGCCCATACTCACAAGCAGTTATCGCAGGAGAAATGGTATTTACTTCAGGACAATTAGGTATGGATCCTGAGACAATGGAATTAGGCGAGACAGTACAAGAGCAAGCACACCAAGCATGCAAAAACCTTATTGCTATCTTAGAAGAAGCAGGAAGCTGTATCGAAAACGTTGTTAAAACAACAGTATTCCTTGATGATATCAATGATTTCGTAGCTGTAAATGAAATTTACGCACAATACTTCAAAGAGCCATTCCCAGCTAGAAGTGCTATTGAAATTGCAAAACTTCCAAAAGCTGCTAAAGTAGAAATCGAAGCGATTGCTCTTTTAAAATAATAAATCATACATCTGAAACTACCTCATTTTGAATGAGGTAGTTTTTTTGTGCAGAGAAATACAGGGTTACAGGTATATTCCTTTCGAAGTTTTCATATATATGAACTAAGTTTGTACTAGAAAAGAGGAGTATATTATGTATGTAAACACTTTTATATGTTTAGAAGAAAATGTTTCGGGGTATGGAAAAAATAAGAAACACCCTAGTGGTCATGTGACGATAACGTCTCCTGGCGTAGTGAAATGCTACATACAAGATCTTGAAAAAATAGCAAAACCTTATATGGTGTACTTAGTAAGTAAAAAAATGAATAAGGCTATCAGATTAGGAAATATTAATGCACCTGAAGAGACAAAGCAAACAACTTGGAAAATAGATCAAAACAATATACAGGGGTCAGGCGTTACAGCTAAAGACATTGATTGTATCGTAGTCATTGTAGAAGGTGAAACCATTGGTAATACCGATACCGTATTGGCAGGTTATACAGGTGATAAATACTTAACCACAAGCCTTATTGAGCATGCACTACCTAAAAAGCAAGCGACAAAACCAGAAGTCAAACCAATGCCAATGCCAGAACCAAAACCAGAAGTTAAGTCAATGCCAAAACCAGAAGTTAAGCCAATGCCAAAACCAGAACCAAAACCAGAAGTTAAGCCAATGCCAAAACCAGAACCAAAACCAGAAGGTAAGCCAATGCCAAAACCACAGCCAGAACCAGCACAACCAGGAGAGGGACCGGGGCCTGTAATTATACCAGGCGAGGAATCAAATACATCGGTGCAGTGTGAATGTGGCTTTCAAGTGAAGGATGGCATGGTAGAACAAGAAATTATAGAGAAAATCAAAGAAATTATTAATAGTCAGCAAGCACAAACGGCGTCAAAAGAATCATTAGAGCGCCAAGTATTATCTCAAGTAGAAAAATTCTTAGATAAAGGTAATATAGAAGATAAATTAAATCAAGACTATAAAGATCTTCAAGTGCAGATGGAGACGGTTATTAACCAGGGTGTAAATGAACTTGACCGAGCAGATGGATTAGCTGAACAAGAAGAAATAGATAGTTTCTGGGAAGAGCAAGATAAAGAAAAGGAAGAAGTAGAAGATTATATAGAACCACATCGTTATGAAGAGCATACGGCGCAACAAGAGGTTTTTTTGAATGATATTGAAAAGGTACTTTATAATATCCAAGAAAAAATGCAAGAAGAGATGAAGCAAAAAAAAAACAATCCGCAGAGAAACAGGTGGTAGAAGATAGAAACGAAAATGTACATGTATCCGATGAGCAGAAATTAATGCGCTTAAGAGATATATTTGAGTATTCGGATACAATCCAACCATTTAATGAAGAAGATGCAAATATAGATTGGATACGCCTTTCTATGGCAGAACTCATGTCTATAAAACAATTTTCTTATGAATGGTGTACACAGTCTTTCATAACTTTAAGCTACCATAAGTTTGGGTTTTTGCTATTAGGAAGAGATAGGAAGCTTGAGGAATATTATATCGGGATACCGGATATATATGATCCAAAACAACGCTATATATTATCCATAGACAAAATAGAAAGATTCCGTTTTAGAGATGAAAACAATGTGAGTAAACCAGGCGCATATGGATACTGGATAGCAAGGGTGCATTAACAATGCACTCTTTTTTTTGAAGATAAAAACTTATGCAGGACATTACGATTCATGTTAAAATATAGAACTATAGAAAGTAGTTACTATAAACGTTATAGAAAGTGAAGGAATGCATATGAGATTAAGAAGAGACCCTAGAGCAGCTGAATATCTAGAAAATGATGATAGAGTAATTAAGAACCCAATAGAATGGAAAGGTAAGTGGAAAGCATTCTTTGGTAATGACAATCCAATCCATGTAGAATTCGGATGTGGAAAAGGAGGCTTTATCACAGAGCTTGCTAGAAGAAATCCAAATGTTAATTATATAGCAGCAGAAAGAGCGGAGACAGTCGTTTATAAAGCATGCAAAAAAGCTAATAAAGAAGATGTACCAGAAAATCTTTGTTTCTTATTTGTGGATGTAGCAGAATGTAGAGACATCTTTGAAGATGGAGAAGTAGGAAGAATGTATCTTAATTTCTCCGATCCATGGCCAAAAAACAGACAGGCACATAGACGATTAACTTATCGTGAATTCTTAAGAAAATATGCATGTATCTTAGATACACAAGGAGAATTACACTTCAAAACAGATAACAAGGGGTTATTCGCCTCTTCTATAGAAGAGTTCTCTTTAGAAGGATGGCAAATGAAGAATGTAACCCTTGATCTTCATAACAGTGGAATGGAAGATAACATCATGACTGAATATGAGAAGAAGTTCTCAGAATTAGGTTTTACGATTAATAGACTTGAAGCTGTACCGAAACGATAACAATTTAAGCAGGCACTTCATATATTGGTAAGAGATGGCTATAATGAGGTGAAAAAATGAAATTGCAGCAAAAAGTACAGTATAAGTTGAAAAATTTCTTGTATGATCAAGAAAGAAAAAAGAGTAATAAACCAATCAAAACTACGGAGAGTAATGTACAAGATTCATCCACAACGAAAGTTAAAAGTGCTCTTAATGAGATTGATGAATATATTGGAGAAAAGATGCAGCACATGTCACTCCCTAAAATGAAAAAGAATGAATAGTGCTAATCAGATAAAGTCATACTAAAAAAAGAAAAACTCTTTGACCAAATCTTGAAAAGTACAATAAGATGTATTATACTTTTGATATAGTATAATATTATAATATTGCAATATATTAAAGGAGGACAAAAAATGGCATTTCAATTTACAGATGCAAACTTTGCTGAAGAAGCATTACAATCAAATATTCCGGTAGTGGTAGACTTTTATGCGGACTGGTGTGGACCATGTAAGATGATGTCTCCTATTATAGATGAACTAAGTGTTCAATATGAAGGAAAAGCTAAAATAGGCAAAGTAAACACAGACGAAAATAGAGGCATTGCTTCAAAGTATAACATTATGAGTATTCCTACAATCCTTGTTATTAAAGGTGGAGAAGTAGTAGATACAATCGTAGGCGCTTTACCAAAAGCTGTATTAGAAGAAAAAATTAATAAAGCATTATAAAAAAAATAAAAGTGCAACTTAGGTTGCACTTTTATTTTTTATGTTTGGATTTAAATAATGTTATGGATGGCGTTGACTTGATAGGGGTAGGAATGATCTCATCAGGAGAAAGTTTTGGTAGCTCAATGGCTTTGTGAGAGAGCTTTCGATCCACCCATTTGTTGATGGTTGATAAGATAACAGCTAGTATAGGTGAAGCAAAGAACATACCTAGAGGGCCCCATAAAGCACCACCGATAGTGATAGCTGATATAATCCAAAATGGTGTAATACCGATGGAATCTCCAAGGATTTTAGGTCCTAAGTATAAACCATCAAATTGTTGAAGGAATAAGATAAAGATACCTACGATTAAGGCTGGTATAAATCCTTCAAATAAAGTAAGTGCTACTGCAGGAATGGCACCAATAAACGGACCAAAATAAGGAATCATATTAGAGATACCTACAATCAATGCAAGAAGAAGTGCATAAGGGTTTCCGAAAAGTGATAAACCGATAAAACACATCACACCAATGATTAAAGAGTCGAGAGATTTACCCACGAAAAACTTGGTGATGGTATGGTGAGCTTCTCCGGTGAAATCGATAATTTTCTGAGCGATAGACTGCTTTAGCACTGCATAGGTTAAGCGTTTACTACCATTAACAAAAGTTTCTTTTTGCATGAGAGCATAAATCGCAATGACAAAGCCAATAACGAGGTCAAGGATGATGCCTGTAAAACTCATAGCGCTAGAGATTATGCTATCAATCAAAGATGAAATGTTAGAAACATTAAAGAAACTTGAAATGACAGTTGGATCAAGTACTTGCTTGATGATAGTTTGAACTTCTGGAAAATTAATATTAGCAGCAATGGTTTCTTCCAGTTGTATGATGGCATTCTTACATGCATTAATATAAAGTGGTGCATTGGTAGCCAGTATCTTAAGGTTTTCGAATATCTCTGGCACGAGGAATTTGATAGAAAAGAAAAGTGTACTAAATAAACATAAATACACAATGA
This sequence comes from Cellulosilyticaceae bacterium, assembly GCA_051656485.1. Taxonomy (GTDB): domain Bacteria; phylum Bacillota; class Clostridia; order Lachnospirales; family Cellulosilyticaceae; genus JBOFDK01. The sequence continues at coordinate 1,155 of JBOGBZ010000074.1, read as the reverse complement.
TAATACAGAGAATACGAATACGCTTAAAATGATGAGGCAATTGAGGTTTTGACCATTTAATGAGGTATTTTTCAAAGAAACTCATGATTGGATTCATAAGATAAGCAATAAGAAGTCCATAAAGAATAGGGGTAAAGATATTAATAAAGCTTTTGAAACCTGAGTAGAGATGAGGTAAAATATTATCTGTATTAGACGACGCTCTATAAGTAAAGATACTAATGCAGATGACTAACAGTGTATAAAGTGCAATTTTTAAGTATTTAGAATCCCAGTACTTGTTCAAGGGCATACCTCCTGTATGTAAGTGTTATATTTATTCTAACATAGGACATACTTTAAATATAGACAAATAGTAGCAAAATTAAGCAAAAGAGATATAATAAAGGTAGAAATAATAAGTATAGAAAGTAGGTGATAAAATGAAAGAAAGGTATATGTGTCCTGAATGCGGGCAGCAGCAAGTAGAAAAAGTAAATGCATGTGGTTCTAGTACGTATTTCTGTAATAACTGTAAGAAGCTTATCTCTAAAAGTCGAATAGAAGAAAATGACAAAATACAAAAAGAAGAAAAATAAGTGCTTGACAAAAGTCCTATATTTATATATAATAGGTATTGTCTTAAAAACTTAATACGCGATTGTGGCGGAATTGGCATACGCGCTAGACTAAGGATCTAGTGGTCCTAGACCTTGGGGGTTCGAGTCCCCCCAATCGCATAAGTTAACCTTCGGAATGTAATGTTCCGAGGGTTTTTTGTTATATAAAAAACCCTCGATTTTGAGGTTTCGAAGTGTTTTAGAGTACATAGGATGGAAAAAGTGTAGAAAAAGCATGTAAAATATTGGTTATTATGATGATATCTAGAATAAAAAATAGATAGATACAACCAAAATGGAATAGCAATCTAGGTTAAAACTACTATAAACATAAGGGGAAAAAAGTCGAAAAAAGGTGCGAAACCGATTTAGTTAACAGTTTATTTACAATTAGTACAAATAATGTTCATAATCAAATGTTAATATACATAAGAACGGACGAGTAATATAAATGATATTACTCCGGGAGTAATTCTTTGTTACTTTTATTCCCCTAAACCCTTGATTAGATAAATGTAAAGATTCCGTATTTGCATCATTTCTAAACTCCCCTAAA
>JBOGBZ010000073.1:0-6016 GCA_051656485.1 Cellulosilyticaceae bacterium | reverse complement strand
AGAGTGTTTCATCCAAATAAAGGAGTTGCTGTATGAGTGTAACATTTAAATTAGAAGACTTTGAGGGACCATTAGATCTCTTACTCTATTTACTAGAAAAAAATAAGATGAGTATTTACGATATAGAAATTTCATCTATTACAGATCAATATATGGCATATTTAGATGCTTGTACAACACTAGAGCTTGAGCAAATGAGTGAGTTTATTGTGATGGCATCAACTTTATTACTGATCAAATCAAAAATGCTTCTTCCAAAGCATCCAAAAGATAATGGTGAAGAGGAAGAAGATCCAAGAGAAGAGCTTATTCGAAAGCTTATCGAATATAAAAAGATTAAGTATGTCTCTACAGAATTAGATGAAAGACAAAATATGTCCAGTGATTATTGCTTTAGAAATCAAGAAATTCCAAGTGATATTGAAGCACCGGCGCCTACGACAGAGGATCTTTTGGGCGGCGTTACTTTAGAGCAACTATACGAAGTATTCCAAAACCTTCTCAAGCAAAAGCAGATCATCACCAAACAAAAAGAAAAAAAGATTGATTCAAGTATCTTAAAGAAAGACAGCTATACCATCGAAGAAAAGAGCGTATACCTTCTCAATCTTGTGGAGCTACAAGGACAAGTATCCTTTTTTAGTTTGTGTGAGAGAAGTATGCCTAAAGTTGAATTAATCGTTACCTTTATGGCAATACTGGAGTTGGTTCATAAAAAGCAGATTCACATTTATCAAGCAGACTTGATGGAAGATATTATCATTATGGGGGTGAAGGAAGATGGAAAAGACTGAACTTGAAAGCATTATAGAGTCACTACTTTTCTTTTCAGGTGACAGCATTCCAAGTGGTAAGATTTGTGATGTATGTGATACCGAAGAGATTACAGTGCATATGGCTGTTTACCGTTTGAATGATATTTATCGTAAAGGTAATAGTGGCATAGAAATTGTAGAAGTAGACAATGGGTATCAGATGTGTACATCACCGAAGAATAGCCTTTACATACAACGCTTCAAGCAAAAGCCCGTTAAGAAATTACTGACACAAGCATTACTTGAGACGTTAGCTATTGTCGCTTATTCGCAGCCGATTACAAAAGCACAAATTGAAGATGTAAGAGGTGTGCGATCAGAGCATGCCGTAAGTAAACTTTTAGAGTATGATCTGATAGAAGATGTAGGGCGACTAAATGTTATCGGAAGGCCTATTCTTTTCGGTACGACCAATGGTTTCTTAAGACATTTTGGCTTTAAGAACCTAGAAGAGCTCCCTAAAGTTCAAGAAGAACTTATCCAGCGCTTTAAAAAAGAAATCGAAGAAGAAATGAACTATCGAAGTGAGCCACAGGGGGAGTAGAATCCCCCTGCCTTTATATGCATAAAATTTCCTGTTTTGCGGCACTCTAAAATATACCCAAAGTATATAAAGGAGGCTTTAGAATGAAAAGTAAAAAAGGACTTTTCTTTGGCATCGGGCTACTTATAAGTACGCAGTTGGTAGTAGGCGCTCAAGATATGGAGAGGATCTACTCTAAAGGCACACTACTTATGGATCAAGAAAGTAAGCGCGTACTGTATGAGAATCATGGCTATGATCAGATGCCTATGGCCAGTACAACCAAAATTATGACTTGTATCCTTGCATTGGAGAACAATGCGTTAGATGAAGTGGTAACCGCCACATCAAGAGCGGCCAGAGCACCTAAAGTAAAGCTAGGACTTCAAGTAGATGAAAAGCAAACATTAGGAGATTTACTCTACTCATTGATGATGGAATCACACAATGATAGCGCAGTTGCCATTGCGGAGCATGTCGGAGGCAGTGTCGAAAACTTCTGTCAGATGATGACAGATAAAGCGAAAGCCTTAGGGGCGAACAGTACAAGCTTTGAAACGCCTAATGGACTGGATGGTGAGAGTCATTATTCCACACCTTATGATATGGCGCTTATCACAGCCTATGCTCTGGAAAACCCTAAGTTTATCGAAATTACAAATACCCTGGATAAGCAAATACCTAGCGAGCCTTTAAAAGGCAGCAAAGTCCATCAGCTTATCAACAAAAATCGTTTTATACGGGAGTATGGTGGCGCTATAGGTGTTAAGACGGGGTACACAAGTAAGGCAGGCCATTGCTTTGTAGGGGCTGCCGATAAAGAAGGCATGAAACTCATCGGTGTGGCATTAGGTGCAGGCTGTGATAAACCAGCCAAAAGCCGTAAATACACAGATGTAAAGAAAATGCTGAATTATGGTTATGCAAATTACGACCCCTATCAAGTGGTAGGTGAAGGTGAAGAAGTGAGAGGCGTCACTGTAAAGAAAGGCAAGGAAGAACAAGTCATGGTGGTGTATGAAGACCGCGTGGTCGTGCCTTTAACCGAAGAAGAAACACAAGCTGTGTATGTGAAACTCACATTACCAGAAACTTTAACGGCACCTATTGCGGCCAATGAAGCAGTAGGCGAAGCACAAGTCGTATGTGGTGATGAAGTCATTATGACGACTAAGCTACTCGCCAAAGACACAATAGAAAAAGCAACATTAAAAGACTATATAAGAAAATTATTTAATAAGAAATAAAGATAAAGGATTGGTGGCAATATGCGATTACAAAAATACCTTGCACAAGCTGGTGTAGATTCAAGAAGAAAGTGCGAAGAGCACATTTTAGCAGGGCGTGTCCAAATCAATGGACAAGTGGTAACAGAATTAGGTGTGAAAGTAGAAGCTGGTGATCAAGTTACTTTTGATAACAAACCGGTGCAAGTGAAGGAAAAAGAAGTGTATTATTTACTCAATAAACCAGTGGGGTACATTACAAGTGTAGCGGATGAAAAAAATAGACCTACTGTGATGGATCTTCTTGAGAAAGTAGATCAACGTGTCTTTCCAGTAGGTCGACTTGACTACAATACGTCAGGACTCCTTCTTATGACAAATGATGGTGCACTTACTTATGCACTTACACATCCAAAGCATGATGTCCCTAAAACCTATACGGCGAAAGTAAAAGGTCATGTCACAGGATCAAGCATTGCAAAGCTTACACAAGGTGTCATCATTGATAACTACCTTACAGCACCAGCTGTCGTTAAGCAAGAAAGTGGTGGGGGAACGACGACGACTTTAAGCATTACCATCCATGAAGGTAAAAATAGACAAGTCAGAAAAATGTGCGAAGCAGTAGGCCATAGTGTGCTTAAACTTCAGCGTGTGGCGATCGGCAAGCTAACAATCGGTAACTTAGAGCCAGGGACTTATCGCCCACTTACACAAGACGAAGTACGCTACTTAAAGCAAATAGGAGGCATACAAGATGCTCAGTAGAAATATGACGACAAACGTGCATCAGTGGTTAGCAGCACATATAGCAGCACAGCAAAAAGAGCAATTAATTGCTGTGGATGGAACTCTAGGGAATGGTTTTGACCTAGAGTTTTTAAATGCACAAAAAAAGATTCATACCATTTATGGTTTTGACATTCAGGAAGAAGCCGTGGCTATATGCAGTGGGAAAATAAAGGAAAGCACAAAAAACATTCGACTTATCCAAGATTCCCATGATCTTGTAGATGTGTATATTCAAGAACCTATAGACATTGCCATGTTTAACTTAGGGTATCTACCAGGTGGCGATAAGAGCATTGTGACCCAAGTACACAGTAGTTTAAGTGCAATTGAGAAGACAATCAGTCAGTTAGCGGATGAAGGGATGATGGTCGTTATGACCTATCCAGGGCATCCAGAAGGGGAAAAAGAGCACCAGGCGATAAAGGATTATTTACAGAGTTTGCATAAAAAAGAGCTCTCTATTTTGGAGATTGGTGTGCAAAATGTTAAGAAACCTTGCCCACACGCTTTTTTGATAATTAAAAAATAATATACACAATTAAATAAAATGTAGTAATTTGTTGCATATTTACCTTGTTTTATAAAGTTCAGTTTAGTATAATAATAATTGCGATATTTGCACTTTGATTTAAGTAAAAATTAAAATTGGAGGGTATCAGATGAGCACTTTACAAAAATTAACTGAACTAGAAGCTCGCAGGCTAGCAATTCAAACTAGCGTTAATGACGAAGCTAAAAAGGCAGTGTTAGCGAAAGGTAAGCTAACGGCAAGGGACAGGGTAAAAGCATTACTAGACGACGATAGTTTCGTTGAGATTGGTACTTTTATGAAAAGTAGAAGCACAGCCTTTAATAAGGGGATGAACGATACACCAGCAGATGGTGTGGTGTGTGGTTATGGAACCGTCAATGGTAGCCTTGTGTATGTGTATAGCCAAGATGCTATCACTTTAGGTGGGTCTATAGGGGAAGTCCATGCACAAAAAATCGTTAAAACATATGAGGATGCCATGAAAATGGGCGCACCAGTTGTAGGCTTTATTGATACAATTGGACTTCGCTTAGAAGAAAGCATTGATGCTTTACAAGGTTATGGTGCACTCTTTAACCAAATGGCAAAAGCATCAGGCGTTATTCCTCAAATTGCCGTTGTATGTGGCGATTGTGCAGGTGGTGTATCTTTTGTAGCAGGACTTTCAGACTTTACATTTATTGCTACCAAAAATGGACGTATGTTCCTCAATAGTCCAAACACATTAGAAGAAAAAGGTGCATCTTACGATGCGATCGCAGCACCAAAAGTACATCTTAGTGAAAGTGGACTAGCTGTATCTGGTTATGAAAATGAAGAAGACCTTATTGCAGAAGTTGTAACTTTACTTGGGTACTTACCAAGCAATAACGATGAAGAGGTACCATGTTATCCTTGTACAGATGATTTAAACCGTGTGGATCCAAACCTTAATCAATTTGATTTTGAAGTAGGAAGCGTTGCACATGTCATTGAATCAATTGTGGATGACAATGAATACTTAGAGCTTTACGGCGCGTATGGGCAAGATGCTATGGTGGCATTCGGACGTATGAATGGTGCAACTGTAGGGTTTGTAGGGAACCAAAATCAAACAATGGATGTGGATGCAATCCAAAAAGTGACAGAGTTTGTAACATTCTGTGATGCATTTAATATTCCACTTGTGACACTCACAAACATTCAGCACTTTACTTCTACAGTAGAAACTGAAAAACGCGGTATTATAAAAGAAGCAAGTAAACTTGTACATGCTTTTGCAAGTGCTACAGTGCCTAAGATTAATGTAATCCTTAAAGAGGCCTATGGTACAACTTACATTACAATGAATAGCAAGCACATTGGTTGCGACTATGTGTATGCATGGCCAACAGCAGAAGTATCTGTGATGAACAGTAGCAGTGCTGTAAAAATTATGTTTGGGGACGAGATTGCAAAAGCACAAGATCCACAAGTAGTTATGGCTGAAAAAATAGCAGATTATGAAGCAATGAATAGCGCGTATGGTGTAGCGGCGAGAGGTTATATAGATGATATTATCGAGCCAGCAGCAACAAGAAAACGTGTGATTGCAGCACTTGAAATTCTATTAACAAAACAAGTAGCTGAAACGTATAAAAAGCACCCAACAGTATAAGGTAGGTGATTGCAGTGATTTTTACAAAGCAATATGATTTTCAAGCGTGTTTTGAATCGTTCTTAGGTGGTTTTAGTGTCTTTTTAATTGGTGTAAGTATGGTATTCTTTGCACTGGTACTACTGATTGCACTCATCAAAATCGTGAGTATCATTGTAGATAAGACACAAGGCACAAAAACGAAAAAGGTTGTGACTCAACCAGTGGCACCAGTGGTGGCTGAACCAGTAGCACCTGTTGCAACAGCTTCAGATGACTTAGAATTAGTAGCCGTTATTACAGCAGCTATTGCAGCGAGTCTAGGGACAACAACAGACGCATTACGTGTGCGTTCATTAAGACAAGTCAATAGACAAACAAGATCATAATCATAGAGAAATGTAAGAGGAGGACATAGGTCATGAGAAAATTTCAAGTAACAGTTAACGGTAATACATATGAGGTAGAAGTAGAAGAAGTAGGTGGAGGATTCCAGACAGCACCTACAAGACC
>JBOGBZ010000072.1:0-8376 GCA_051656485.1 Cellulosilyticaceae bacterium | reverse complement strand
AGTTAATAAGATTATTGAGATAAGTGGTGAAGATAACGAAGTTAAAGTACACTTTATGGTAAAACACAAAGAAGATTTAAAGAAGTTTAAGAGCATCGAGGAAATAGTTCAATATGCTTATGTAAATCAAACCAATATTATTTTAGAAGTAATTAACTTTACAATGATAGTCGATAATCAGCCTATAATAACAAACATAAATTCACTATATACTGGTCAAACACTAAGTTTTGCTCTATATAATCAAGGAACATGCAGGATAGCTGAAAAATTTATGAATAGTAATATTAACGGGAATATTATTTCCAATCTTGAAATCATTCCGCCTAAACCACAGGTTATGACAGTTGTTGATATTTATGATAATGATATGGAATATGCAATTAATAATATTAAGCTTAGTCTGTATAAGAGTGGATATGTGAGTGAAAATATTATAAGACAAGTTTATTGCAACTTAGGGGAAGAGAATGTGTTTACAGTGAGTTTATGTGTTGATGTGATAATTTCCCCATATAAAGCTCTGGAGGAGCTCCCTAACCTTACCAATGTGAAATTGGATATCAAGGCACAAAATCTGGATAAAGTAGATAATCTTTTAGAGTGGTTAAAGTTTTTGAAAGCTTCTAAAAAGGGTAAAATGACCATGAAAACTAGTAAGGAAAGGCAGTTTCTTGCAGAAGGATTATTTAAATCTGAAGATAGCTTAGAAAATTTAGAGGATGAGTATAAGTTATTAAAAAAACTACAATATATCGAACGAAAAATGGATAAACAGTTCGTTCTGTCGGCATTAGATGAAGAAGAAATAAAAGTTATTGAAGGGACATATAATGCATTAAAAACTGGAATCTTAAGAACCGATAATTTAACTATAAAGATTCCTCATGATAAAACTAGTAAGCTAGATGTTGAATCTATAGGAAATAAAGTACAATATATAGCAGATTTTAAAGGAATAACATGCAATATATTGAATGAAACAATTACTCTAGGAAATGGTTTGTTAATTCAACAAGAAGCTGTAATTAAAGAAGTAGATGATGAACAAACAGTTCTTTCGAGCATAAAAAGTGAGAAAAATTTCTTAGTATTATATGATTATTATCCTGAGAAATCTAGAGAAGAGGTTTTGAAAATACAAGGAATAGAATATATGTCTGGACAGGTTAATACATCATGTGATGTGTAAAAAAAGAAAAATTAATAAATAGTCCCATAAACTAAGGTATATCAATGGATATAAGTGATTTACACAAAGGGTTAAGTAACCATATGTGAAGGGGAACTTGTAGCGAGATGGATCATCGAAAAATCTGGCGTGAAGAAGCCTATGAAGCGTCTGTGGATTTCATCGGTAACAGATAAAGCAATACTTGAAGGCTTCAAGAAATTACGTGATGCGAAAGAATACGAGAACTTATACCGTGCGGCAGTATGCCGTGCAGAAGGAGACTGGCTAGTAGGTCTTAATGTAACCCGTGCCCTTACGTGTAAGTACAATGCACAGCTTTCAGCGGGTCGTGTACAGTCAGCGACGCTGAATATGGTAGTACAAAGAGAAGAAGAGATTAAGAACTTCAAGCCGACCCCTTACTATCAATTAGTCGCTAAAGCTAAAGGTGTTAACTTTAAGTGGGGAAGTGACAAAGGAAATAGCCTTTATAAGGAAGAAGAAGCAAAAGCTATCCTTAAAAAAGTAGAGGGTAAGGTAGCACAGGTAGTAGAAGTAAAGACTGTGCCGAAGAAGCAATATGCACCAGGACTCTACGATCTTACAGAACTTCAAAGAGATGCCAATAAGCGTTATGGCTTTAGTCCTAAGGAAACCCTTAATATCATGCAAAGACTGTATGAGAATCATAAGGTACTTACGTATCCACGTACAGACTCTAGATATATCTCAGAAGACATCGTACCTACTTTAAAAGAAAGACTAAGTGCAGTAGCAGTAGGGAGCTTTAAAAGCGCAGTAGCACAGATTGTAAGAAATGGCATCAAGGCAAATAAGAGCTTTGTAGATAATAGTAAAGTATCTGATCACCACGCGATTATCCCTACAGAAGAAGGCGTGAATTTAGCAAATCTTGCTCAAGACGAGAGAAAAGTCTATGAGATGGTCGTTACACGTTTCTTAAGTGTTCTTTTACCACCATGTGAATACAAGCAAACCACCATTACATTAGCTTGTGAGGGTGAGAGCTTCAAGGCATCAGGTAAGCAAATCATAGAAGAAGGCTTTAGAGTGGTGTACAATCGTCAAGATGACGAGGATGAAGAAGAGAAAGAACAAGTATTACCAGAGCTTGCAAAAGGTGAAAGTGTAGCCTTTGCGAAGGTGGAAATGCAGACGCTTATGACAAAGGCACCTGCACGCTTTACAGAAGCGACTCTTCTAAGTGCGATGGAAAATCCACATAAGTATGTGCAAGTAGATAAACGCGATGCGAAGACTTTAGGTGAGACAGGTGGTATCGGTACAGTTGCAACGAGAGCAGATATCATCGAGAAGCTTTACAATATGTTTTATATTGAGAAGAATGGCAATAGCATGGTGCCTACTTCTAAAGGTAAGCAACTTATAGAACTTGTGCCACAAGAACTCAAGTCGCCTACACTTACAGCTAAGTGGGAAAGTGAACTTGAAGCTATCAGCAAAGGTAAAGTAAAGGCAGCGGATTTCGTAGGTCGCATTAAGCAGTATAGTAGCGAATTGGTAGAGAATGTGAAAGGCAGCGAAGATAAGTTCCGTCACGATAACCTCACAGGTAAGAAATGTCCAGACTGTGGCAAGTATATGCTTGAAGTTAAAGGCAAGCACGGAATGATGTATGTATGCCAAGACAGAGCATGCGGTCATAGAGAAAACATCAGCAAATTCACACAGACACGCTGTCCAAATTGTCATAAGCGTCTCGAGCTTCGTGGAGAAGGTGAAGGTCAGATTTATGTATGTACCACATGTACCTTCAGAGAGAAATTAAGTACCTTCAATAAGAAGTATCGTAGTGAAAATAAAAAAGTAGATAAGAAATCAGTACAAAAGTATTTGAAAACACAACAAAAAGAGGATGAAGGAAACTTCGCATTTGCAGATTTATTTGCAAACCTTAACAAAGATAAATAATAAAATAACCCATAAAAAGAGATGGTATTGCCTAGGCAATGCCATCTCTTTTGTTGTCTATCGCTTCTTTAAGCTGGTGCATAGCATGTTCAAGTGTAGCATGAGGACTGGCGATATTCATGCGTATAAAGCCAGTACCTTCTTCGCCAAAGGTGGTGCCAGAGTGTACCCAAAGTTTAGCATCTTGAATAAGAAGGTGCATCAAGTCTTCTTGGGAAAGTCCAAGATCGCGACAGTCTATCCAGAGAAGGTAAGTTCCTTCTGTGGGTAACACTTTAAGGCAAGGAAGCTGTGTGTGGATAAAGTTACGTACATAGGTAATGTTGGTGATTAAATAATCTAAAAGTGCGTCTACCCAAGGAGCACCTCCTGTATAAGCAGCAATCGTAGCTTCTATAGTAAAAGGATTCATGTCTTGGAAGGCGATACGCTTAAGCATTGCTTCAAAGCGTGAACGAAGTACTTCGTTTTTGATGATGATATTGCCACAAGCTAAGATAGGCATATTGAAGGTCTTGCCTGGAGAAGTACATACAAAGACTTGGCCCGCGATGTGGTCAGGCATCGTCCCCATAGAAGTGAAGTGGTGAACTTGGTGTACGATGTCTTGGTGAATCTCATCAGAGATGATGAGGACATCGTGAGTGACACAAAGTTCACCCATACGCTTAAGCTCCTCGTAAGTCCAGACACGCCCCACAGGATTGTGAGGATTGCAAAGGATGAAAAGTTTGACAGCAGGGTCTTTAACTTTAGTTTCGAAATCATCAAAGTCAATCTCATAATGATCATCTATAAGGCGTAAAGGGTTGATGGCAATCTCCATATCATTTATCAGTGGACCACCTTTAAAAGGGTGATACACAGGATTCTGCACGAGGACTTTATCGCCAGGCGTTAAGAAGCCTTGGCATATAAGATTAAATGTGGTCACAAGGTTGGGGGCAGGAACGATCCACTCGCGGTGGATAGACCATTGGTGACGTGTGGACATCCAGTTGATGATGGCATCATAGTAAGTGTCTGGGGTGAAAGTGTAACCATAAATACCGTGAGCAGCACGCTGAATGAGTGCTTCTTTAATACAAGGGGCTGATTCGAAGTCCATATCTGCCACCCAAAGAGGAATAGCATCAAGAGGGATGTTGTTGTAAGACTTACTATCATGTTTGTAGCAATGTGTATTGTCACGTGAAGGTGACGAATCAAAATCGAATGACATAATAAATACTCCTTTGAATAGTAGAAATGAGTTATTTGTGAGATTATTCTATCACAAATAAAGGGGAGATAAAAAGAGGATGTTTGTGAATGGAAGTTTACAAAGGGAAAGAAAATGTAAACTTAAAGATGAAATAAATGTGTTTTTTATATGAAAAAAATGAATTAAGTTGATTTCTTTCAGATAATCCCATAAAATTTACTTAGATATAGTGTAAAGTTTATGGAATTAGAAAAAAAGATATATGTAAAATGTTTAGTATGTCTAAAAATGCGAAATTTACAAACGGAAACTAAAATGTAAAAGGAGTAGAAGTATGACAAAAATTATAGGTAATAACCTTGCGAATATCCCATGGCAGGACAAACCAGAAGGATGTACAGACGTTGTATGGAGATATTCAAACAACCCTGTGATCAAAAGAAATCACATTCCATCATCTAATAGTATTTTCAATAGTGCAGTAGTACCTTTTGGAGACGGTTTTGCTGGTGTATTCAGATGTGACAGTAAATCAAGAAGTATGGATATCTTTGCAGGATTCAGTAAAGATGGTATTGATTGGGCGATCAATCATGAGCCAATCGTATTCGAAGGTGAAGATCCAGAAATCTTAAATAGAGAATATCGTTATGACCCACGTGTATGCTTCATTGAAGATAGATACTACGTGACATGGTGTAATGGTTACCACGGTCCAACAATCGGTGTAGCATATACATTCGATTTCAAGACATTTACACAAGTTGAGAATGCATTCTTACCATACAATAGAAATGGTGTTATGTTCCCAAGAAAGATCAATGGTTTATACGGAATGGTAAGTAGACCATCAGATACAGGGCATACACCATTCGGTGATATCTTCTACAGTCAATCACCAGATATGGAATTCTGGGGCAGACACAGACATGTAATGTCTACAATCAAAGGTGATGATTCAGCATGGCAATCAACAAAGATTGGTGCAGGCCCAATTCCTATCGAGACATCTGAAGGGTGGCTTATGATTTACCATGGTGTACTTAATAGTTGCAACGGATTTGTATACAGCTTTGGTGCAGCAATCTTAGATCTTGAAAAACCATGGATTGTCAAATACAGAACAAAACCTTACTTACTTTCACCACAAGAGTTATACGAGTGTGTAGGTGACGTTCCAAACGTAGCGTTCCCATGTGCAGCACTTACAGATGCTGAAACAGGAAGAATCGCTATCTACTACGGATGTGCAGATACAGTTACAGGCCTTGCTTTTGCACAAGTAGATGAACTTGTAGAATACATAAAGAATAACTCTTTATAAGAATTGATAAGTGTATAAAGTGTCTTTTGAAAAAGAGATACTTTATACACGTTTTTGTATTTAATAATACCACTATATGAGTTCATACTTAGAAAGTTATATATATTGAAGTGGCAGGGGGAAAGGAATGAATAAAACAGGAATTAATGATATAGCAAATGCAATAGGTATTTCACGTAATACTGTATCTAAAGTCATGAATAATAGAGGGACGGTGGCTGAAAAGGTACGTTATAAAATAATCGAGACAGCGGTAAAACTTAAGTATGATAAGTTACCTACTGAGTTATTAGAAGAATATGATGAAATGAAGGCTTGGTCAGATAGTTCTAACAATAAACCTAAAAACATACTTGTTATTGCGACATCACCGGACTTTTCAAGCTTTTGGGTGAAAATGATAAAGGGGATTACCCAAAAGCTTGTGGAAAAATAGTACAAGTGTCTTTATAACTTTATAACTTTTGAGGAAGTTGATAACTTTGAGTTACCTCATATTATAGAGACGGGAGATATAGCAGGGATTATTGTTATTAACGTTTATAATAAAGAAACCGTAAAGAAAATCACTAAAGTACAGCTTCCTACCGTGTACTTTGATATGCCTTTGGATTTAGAGATGACAGATATCGGAGCGGATATCGTGGTTATAGAAGGACGTAGAAGTATTTATCAAATCACCAAATCGTTTATCGAACAGAAGGATAGGCTATTAGGATTTATAGGAGACATAGGCTACTGTAAGAGTATACATGAAAGATGGCGTGGTTTTGTAAAGGCACATAATGAAATAGGTGTACCGATAGATAACGAGTATTGTTTTATCGGTGCAAAGAAAGGTCACTACTACTTCGAAAAAGAAGTGGAAGGCATCGTAGAATCCATGCATAAAGAAGGTAGGAAGCTACCTAAAGCTTTTGTATGTGCCAATGATGCCATTGCCTATAGTTTAATCAGTGAACTAAAAAAACGTGGGTATAAAGTGCCAGAAGATGTCAGAGTCTCAGGGTTTGATAATATAGAAAGTGATAAAATGGGAGAAAAGTACTTAACGACTGTAAGTGTGGATATACAGCAAGTAGGTGAACGTTTAGCAGAGCAGATGGTATGGCGTGTGAACAACCCAGAGAAACATTTTGAAGAGATTAAGATTTTAGGTGACATCATTTATAGAGAGTCTACTAGAAAATAAATAGATATTAAAAGAAGGGTAAAACAATCAAAAATATATTAGTCGTTATGGGTGATTAACGAGAAGGAATGGAGTAATACATCATGCCGCCAATTCATTTACTAATTAAACCAGCATCTAGCGGATGCAACCTTGCTTGCAAATATTGCTTCTATCATGACGTAAGTGAGAATAGACAAATCAAATCCTATGGAAAAATGAGTGTAGATGACTTAGAAGTCATCGTTAGGAAAGCACTGGCTTATGCAGAAGGAAACTGTACGTTTGCTTTTCAGGGAGGAGAGCCTACATTAGTAGGGCTTCCTTTCTATGAGAAGCTTATAGACTTCCAAAAGAAGTATGCAAAGCCTGGTGTTACGATCCAAAATGCTATTCAGACCAATGGGATGCTTATGGATGAAGAATGGGCTAAGTTCTTTCGTAAGAATCGCTTTCTCGTAGGATTATCAATGGATGGAAACAAAGAAGTCAACGATAGCTTAAGAGTAGTAAGAAATGGTGGAGGCACTTTTGACAAACTGATGGAGACGGCGAAACTATTTGATAAGCATAAGGTGGAGTATAATATCCTGACAGTCGTTACAAGACAAGTAGCAGAAAATATCAAGGACATCTACGACTTCTATATCCAGAACAACTTTAGATATATGCAGTTTATTCCTTGTCTAGATGACATCCATGAAGAGAAGGGGCAGAAGGATTATTCCCTTACGCCACTCCTTTACGAGAAGTTCTTAAAAGACCTTTTCGATAAATGGGAGTTAACTATCAAAAAAGGAGAGTTCGTTTATATTCGATACTTTGAAAACTTAATGCAGCTGATGCTTGGCTACTACCCAGAGGCCTGTGGAATGATGGGTACGTGTACGTACCAAAATGTCATCGAAGCAGATGGCGGGGTATACCCATGTGACTTCTATGTCATGGATGAGTATTTACTTGGCAACTTGATTACAGATAGCTTTGAGGACATCCAGAAAAAGCGTAGTGACATCAAGTTCATCGAGCAGTCTCATCAGAAACCAGCAGCTTGTCTAAAGTGTAAGTGGTACAAGCTTTGTCATGGCGGATGCCGAAGAGACCGAGACCTTTTCGAAGATGGAAAAATGGGACGCAACTACTTCTGTATCTCCTACAAAGGATTCTTTAAATATAGCTATCCACGACTTCAGGAGATAGCGACACAACTTAAAAAAAATTTACAAAAATACTAATAGTAAACACTTATGCACCGATAGTTGTAGAGATTACAGAAAGATTTTGAAGCAGAGAACAACAAAAGATAGGAGGTAGGGAATGAGATTTCCTACCTCCTGTTTTTTTATTGCCTAGCGAGTTTGTAGCCTACGCGGTACTTATTCTATACAAGAAAAGGTAAATGTAAACTTTTAGAGCATAATTTTTAGAAAGTCTTAAGAATTATAGGTGGGTCATCTTAAGGTTTAATGGGTAGAATAGACATAGAAAAAACTTTGAAGAAAGAAGGGAGCTCTAATGAGACAAGCAATCATCAATACTTTTAAGAACTT
>JBOGBZ010000071.1:0-27236 GCA_051656485.1 Cellulosilyticaceae bacterium | reverse complement strand
TTTAACATAAGTCTTGTTGTTTTATTTATTTTTTTATGCTTATTTTTTTATGTAACGTACTATTTTATGCAATATCCCCAATTTAGACCTCTTGTTTCTTTCATCTCTTGTATCTTTTTCTCTGTATCTCTCTTTGTCTGTTCTAAATTTTGATGCACCATTCTATAAGTTGCACTAACCACTTCTTGCCATGATAACCTTTGTTGTGGTGAGAAATTACCCTCTGCTGCGCCTAAAAGCCCTCTCTCCATTACAAACTGAATCGCTTCTTCATGCTGTCTTTCTAAGTTTTTCGTATCTTGTAACCGCACATACGCTTCATCTGCCACTAGCTTTAATTGCCACTTCTCCGTGATGTACTTCATAAGATGTGCTAATTGTAAACGCGTTACTTCGCCTGCATATGGCAGACCCTTCTGTTCTAAATACTGTCTTGCTTCATCATTGGTCAACGTACCTTTCTTGAAACTTTGTTCTAGTAATACAACAAGTTCGTTTAACTTTATAGGTGAACTATAATCAAGTGCCATCTGATCAATCCAGCCTCTTTTAATTGCATATTCAATGGATGGTTGTGCCCATGCAGCCGCCGTTTTATTGATTAATTTATGTGAGCCATCAGATTGTTGCTCTGTCTTAAAGTATGTACTTCCGTATTGGAAGAGTTGATTAATTGTCGTATATTGTGCGGGTGTTTTGGCTTTCATGACAACTGCCACTAGTTCAATATCTGGGTACACTGCCTTGGCTACTAATGTCTGACCTGCATCATCATGGTACCCTGTCTTTGCTGCCACTACATAAGGATTATAATACATCGAATCTTTTTTTAATAGTCTATTTTTATTATATACAGGTAAAGTCGTTGCTCGGTTTATAACCTCTACTGGATACCAGCTCACTTTTGCAAGTTCGCGTACCACCGGATTATCAAAAGCTTCTCTTGCAATCTGTGCCATATCGTACGGCGTTGTATAATGGTTCTCATCTTGATAGCCATGTGGATTCACAAACTGGGTATCTCTCGCACCACTTTGCTTTGCTCGACTATTCATTTTCTCACTGAAACTTTGGATACTCCCTGCATTTTTAATGGCTAAATCATGAGCTATAAAGTTATCCGACCCCGCCATAAGTCCATACAAAGCATCTTCTATACTTATTTGATCACCTACAAACATCCCAATATGGCTACTATCTGCCGGTACTTCTGACACACTCTCTTTACTTTTTACGATAGAACCATCTTTAGGTATTTCTTCAACAATGAGTAGTGCCGTAAGTATTTTTGTGATACTTGCCGGATAAAATCTCTGGTAACCGTTCTTCTCATAAAGTACGGTATTCGTCTTTGGCTCGATGAGCATGACGCCTTCTGCTTCTATTATAGGAAGCGTCATCCCCGATGCCCCTATTGTTAACATGAAAAACATAACAAATATACTGATGCTTTTTCTACACATTTCCATTCCCCTTCTTATGTTTACTCCTCTTTATTGTACCATAGGTTGTCTCTAAATATATATTTTTTATTTATACCGTATCCATCGCATCCGATAACACTGCATGGCAGTATAGCCTAGCTTTTTTACAAGCTTATGATTCACATAAGCCCCTACAGGTGCACCAATAATAGGTAGCATTTGCAAGAGTTTCGCTACATCTAGATAATCTCTATATTCTTGTTGAAAGCTTCTCCAATCAAAGTCTCCCAAGTCCTCTGGGATACTCTTTTTATAGCAGTCCCATTGCTTAATACGCTGAAAAACTTCTCTTATATGCTCTTTACTTGAAAAGGCTATCTCAAAAATACTTAATATATAAAGCCTCTCTTTATAATTCCTCGTATCCACGCCATAGATTGCCGCAAGTTCATACAGCATCTTCATCTTAATGCTTAACAACAACGGAAAGTCCGCCATACCCGCTATAATGCCTCCACTTCCTGTTCCCGCACCTTCTACCATTGCAACCTTTTGGTATGTATCAATCACCTTTTTTGCACGTCTATCGCGCTCTCTTAAATCAATCTCCACTTGTGGCATCTGGGTCGCATAGCGTGCTCCCGTTAGTACAACCTTCGTCATTTCTCGGATAGCAGCCGTTACTGTCTGGTGAAACACCTCCGGATATAAAGCATTAATTTTTATTTGAAGTGCTTTTGAATACTTCTCAAAGGCACTGCTTTCTTTTAGCACCTGTCTTTCCCACCTATAAAGCTCTACTTTGATTTGATCGATGTATTCCATATGCTCACTCCATTTTTCCCGTTGCCACCTTTGGCTAGGGTAATCTTCTTTATTATACTACGTTTTTAGCTTTTGATTCTCCCCAAAATGCAAAAAAAAGAGGCCATCGCCTCTTTTTATTCACACGCTTCTACTCGCACTATAAAATGCCCTGTAGCATGACGTGGATTTGCAACATATAGATTTCTAAGTGGCATATAGTCGGTGATCATACCATGACTCACACCTTCAAAACGGACTGGATACGTCTGAGTCGTATCAATCTGCCTTATATCAAAAGAAATGTCCTGATCGCCTACTGCTGAAATGACGTGCCATTTTAATTTACCTTTATTCTCTAATTGCACTGTACAGAAGTTTCTACTTGCTCGCTGTTCACTGCCTTCTTCTATACAAGGTTGACATGCTACTGTCGCCATATCGCCCATTTAAATACCTCCTCTATAAACCGTTTTTTTAATTTTTCTAAATATAATATAATTATATATAATTTTATTTGCTTTAACAAGCTTTATTGCACAAAAAAAAACAGGTATGCACCTGTTTTTTTGACTATATACCCGAATTCCCTCGTTCTTCACTGGCTCCATCTATATTTTTACAACTATATACATTACCTGAGAGGCTACTCACTGGTACAGGCGTCACACCTACTACAATATCTTCTAAATAGCCTGGACATTCAACTTCATGCTGACGCCTACGATCTTCAAAGAAAGCCTTTGCTTCCTGTATGAGCTCTAACTCGATGGCTTCACTTCCCATTGCTTGTAAGATTTCCTTTGTCTCATACACACGGCACCCTCTTGATTCTGCACCAATGGTCGTATACGCATAACCAATCTCTACAGGCGTCATATTCTCATACTCTAGTTGTTGCTCTTTACAGTAATGGTCTAAATAATCGTTATCTTTCTCCATACAGTATTCTGCTACTTGCTCTGCATCGTCATAACACATACATTTATTTTTAGGGGAAATAACTACATATTTCATGGGTAAACTCCTTTGCATTTTTTCCCCCTTATTATACATCGTCTACTACTTCTTTATGCGCTTCAAGTCATTTTCAACGAAGTGCGCCCAGTCACCTTTTACTACTTTTTTGCCTTTTTTCTTTGCATAACTTGCGTTGACGTACATATATGTCCAGCCTTCTTCTTCGCCCGCTTCAGTGGCAACCTTTATCTTCTTACGCACATAAAGATTATCTTCTCCCTCTCCAAAGTAGCCTTCTAAGAAATCAATGCTTTTAAGAATTTTTTCTTGAGAGACAGTCAAAAGCTCACCATAAATGGTTTCTTCACCTTCTACAACTGCTGGATACCCTTCTGGCAAATGAAAAAGTTCCCCTTCTATGGTTGCTTCTTCCACTTTTCTCACTCTATTTTTAAGCACCTTATCGTGATTCCAAAACTGTGTACGTAGTGATCCATATACAAATATTTTCTCCATCGCTGTCATCCTCCTACTGCTGTCACATCTTATTTTTCTCAAAAAAAGAGAGGCAAACTAGCCCCCCCCTCTTATCTTTTTATTAGCAAATTGCACCTGCTGCAATACGCATATCTTCTTTTGTCTCACAAGCTGTTTCTATACATATCTCTAGCCCTTTAGCAATGTCTGCAAGTGCCATCGATGGCATATTAGGCTTGGTTGTAACTTGCTGTGGAATATAAGGTACGTGTATAAAGCCTGCTCTTATATTTGGATACTTTGTATGTGCCATATGAAGTACCCCATACATCACATGATTACATACAAAAGTCCCTGCTGTATTCGATACTGATGCTGGAACACCTGCTTTTACCATAGCTTGTGTCATCGCCTTGATAGGTAATGTAGTGAAGTAAGCATCTGGCCCACCTTCTGCTACAGCTAAATCAACTGGTGCATTGCCTTCATTGTCATCGATACGTGCATCATCAACATTGATGGCTACACGCTCTGGTGTTACCCCAAAACGTCCACCAGCTTGTCCTACTGAGATGACTACATCTGGTGCATGAAGCTCGATGGCTTCTTCTATCTTTTCTAAGCTCTTACCAAATACTGTAGGGATTTCTAGTTTGATAACCTCATGCCCCCCTATTTGTGATGGTAAAGCTTTTACTGCTTCTAATGCTGGATTTGTTTTTTCTCCACCAAAAGGATCAAAACCTGTAATAAGTACTTTCATCATCATGCTCCTCTCTTAAAATGCTAATACGTACATTAAGATAATATGAATGATCAGTAATGGTATAGCTACCACTGCTTGATGCTTGATTACTGCGTTTTTATCTTTAATATCTAATAAAGCTACTGGAAGCATATTAAAATTGGCTGCCATTGGTGTGAGAAGTGTACCACAGTAGCCTGCTGTTAATGCTAAAGTCGATGCTACGATGACATCTCCACCTTGTGCAAAGACGAAAGGTACACCGATTCCCACTGTAATAACTGAGAATGCTGCAAAAGCATTTCCCATAACCATCGTGAAGACTGCTATCCCCACACAGTATGCAATCACACCAATTAAGATATTGCCTTGTGGTATCACTACTGAAATACCATTAGCAATCACATCACCTACGCCTGCTTCTGTAAAGAGTGTACCAAGTGATGCAAGAAGCTGTGGTAAGATACATGTTACACCTACTGCTTGTAGCATACGGTTGCTATCCTCTCCTACTGTTTTTGGCGATACTTTGGTAAGTCCAAAAGTTAGTACAAGTGTCGTCATCGCTGCTACACCGATAGCTACAGTTCCACTTAACTCTGTGAACTGAGCAATAAGAATAACGAGTACTGCGATTGTTATAGATGGTAAGAATATTTTATTCCCTAAACGCTCAGCTTGCTTTGTAGCAAACTCAGTTGTTGGCATATTTACTTTACCCATTCTTACTTTCTTACTTGCTGTAAGTATACCGATACCTACAAGTAAGATACCTACTAAATTTCCTGGTAAGTAACTACCAAATACAAAAATTGTCCCTAGGATAAACCAGAAAAGTGCTGTTCCTATACGTGTTGTATGCTCTGTGTCTTTTACGACATGAAAAGCTACTAAATACATCAGTAAGCCTACTAATATATAAAAGAGTTCTAATAATGTATTATTCATTGTTGTCACCTCTCTTATGTCCTAATTCACGTTTGATTGTGCGGTCAAGATGTCTATTTTGTAAAACGCCAAGTACTAAAGCAATCACTGCTACTGGTATAGACAGTTTGACAATTTGTAGTGTATCTACCGCATAGCCTAGCCCTTCTAGTGTCCCTGCAATAAGGAGTACTCCTGAGTTTGCTAAGAAAATATTTTGAGCAAAGAAATTACCATAGTTATCTGAAGCTGCTGCTGCTACTTTGATTTTCTCTTTTATCTTCTCATTTACTTCCCCATACTCTCCAATAGCAGCACCTTGTGCCATTGGCTCAATAAGTGGTCTTACGAATTCTGCTTGTCCAAGTCTTACGCCCATTGCAATAGCAATCTGACGGATCAGTTGGTATAAAGAAATAAGTTTGCCTGTTGATAAACTCTTTATATTACTAATTAATAGTGTTGCACGTTCTTTAAGGCCGTATCTTTCACATACCCCGATAATTGGTAGGATAAGTAAAAATAGTGCCATATGTCTTTGATTTACAAATGTACTTCCAATAGTATTTAATATTTCATTAAGCCCCATATTGGCTACGAGTCCTGTCACAATACCTGCTGTTAGTACAACTGCTATTGTATCAAGCTTTAACATAAAGCCTACAATAACAACTAAAATACCGATTAGTTCCATATTCATTTCTCCTTCCTTATGTTAACTTGTACCATTATACCCTATAAATTGGAAGAAATAAATATTTTTTGGATAGTTGTACTTAATTTCCAATACTATAACCTAGAAATTTCCATCCATGTACACTTGCCATGAGGCACAAATCCACACTTTTTAGCCAGTCCTGGAGACATCTGATTGGACTCTAAGATTTGTATATAAGGTACCTTGCCTGCCTTTAACATGGTATCCATTAATACAAGGCTTACTTCTTCTGCATAACCTTTTCTGCGGCTTTTCTCCACTGTATACATGATTCCCATAGAGTCATCTTCATGCACCAGTACCCAGCATACTAGTTCGCCTTCTTCATAAATCCCTGCACTTGGTCTTAATGTTAAGTCTTTCGTGATAGCCTCTATACTCCAGTCATCCTTAAAGGTGTAGTAATGATTGATGCGCTCTACCTCTTCCACTGGAATAGTAACGACCTCACTTTTCACTTCACTAAGATCTACTGTAGGCAAAGGATAATAATAAATGTCGCATGGATTTTCCCACACTGGTATATACATCTCCTTGACCTTTTCTGCTAACTCCCTTTTGATCCCTGAAAAGATATACTGGGTCTTTTGTTCAAAGGTCTCAAACACATGGTGTACAAATGCCGCATCTTTGGCATACATATAACTTACTCCGTCTATTTCCATATAGACCCCGCTTGGTTGTTCACAATCATCCACATAAAACGGTACATTTTCCTCATAGTTTAATGCCCCTAATATATTAAGATTGGTAATCTCATCACTTTTTAAAAGCTCCCCTATGGCATCACTATACGCTACTTTTGTTAATTTCATTTGCATATCCCTCGTTTCCCTTACGTTTGTTTTTTATTATACCCCTACTATTTTTCTTAACGCCTTTAAATCTTTAATTTCATAATCACTCTTTATGTCTTCTCTTGCCGCTATGCCTTTAGGGTTAAACCAGCACGTCTTAATCCCTGCGGTATTGCCCCCTTTGATATCTGCTGTTAAGGAGTCTCCGATTATTAATGTACGCTCCCTGTTCACTTCTCCCATCGCCTCAAACACTTTGTCGAAGAAAAGCTTGTGTGGTTTACTGACACCCAACTCCTCTGATATAAATACTTGATCAAAGTATTGTATAAGCCCTGACTTATGCAGACGGTTGTCCTGAATCACTTTAATCCCATTAGTCACTACCGCCATACGGCAGTTTTTCTTTAGTATCTCACATATCTCTAGTGCATGCTGGATAGGATATGCACCTTCACTTAATGCCTTTTCATAATACTTGCTTACTTCTAAGGCGTCTGAAGCATTACCTATGGCTTCTAAAAATAGCTCAAATCTTCTTAGTCGTAAGACTTCTTTTTCTATCTCGCCTCGCTCCAATGCTTCCCATAAGCCTTTATTGATACGGCTATAGGTTTCATAATGCATTGCTTCATAGTTCTCACCAACATAAGCCAGCATTGCTTTGAAGGCCTCCTGTTCTGCTTTTTCAAAATCCAAAAGTGTGCCATCAATATCTAGTAAAATCGTGTCATATTTAATCATCTGGTGTACATCCTTTCTCTCTCATCTGCCTCCTATTATACATCAATCAGCTCTAATACGGTACTCGCATTCTATTCCTCGCCTCTTTAATAAATGTTACAGCTGCCTCATAGCCTGAATCATATAATTCCTTCTTGTCTTTTTTAGTTAATTCAAAGTCTGTCGCTTTAATATCAAATGTTGGAATGTTAATCATCTTAATCTCCTTGCTGTTACTAAAGTATATCTCTTCATTGGTATAAAGCGCCATCTGAATCACGTCTAGCAAGTATGCAATGGGGGATTGAAACATCGAGGTATCCTCCTTTTTATCTGCCAATAAATTAAGACCTACTGTTGGGTATTCTCCTCTCATCCTATCATCAAAAAGCCATACAGGAAAATTACTTATAAGTCCCCCGTCTACAATGAAATTTTTTTTGTTATCTTCTTTTAATTTGATGGGACAATAATAAAAAGGAATGCTAATGCTCATCCTCACTGCCTTTGCCAATTCAAATTCCATAGGGTCTATGCCATACTTCGCAAGTCCATCTGGAAGGATAAGTATCTCCTGCTTTGTCACATCTGACGCAATGGCCTTAAATCGACTCATGCCATCAATGCCCACATCTTTAAACTTCGTCTTTCCCTTTGCTTTAAACTTCTCCTCTAGGAAGGTCTCTATATAGTCGCTATTGTATAACCCTTTAAAAAGTACCATACTCAAGATTTGCCCGATAATTGGTATGCGCCCTATTTTGATTGGGCTTCTAAACAGGGTAAAATCCAGTTCATCCATAATATCTTTTATTTCCTTTGCAGTATAACCTACAGCTACCAATGAAGCTATGATAGCCCCTACTGATGTCCCAGCTATTTGTCCCCATTCATACCCATTCTCTTCTAAGCAGGCCAATGCCCCTACCAGTGCTACCCCCTTAACGCCTCCACCTTTACACACTAGGTTCGCTTTCATGGTATCTCCCCTTTTGAAATATCCTTACTCTATCCTTATGATATTTTTTCTTCTCTCATGCTTCGGGACATTCCTACAAAAAAAACAGATGATCCTACTTATGTGGAATCACCTGTTTTTCTAAACGTGTAATCGTCTCTTTAACTCATCATACATCTTTTGGCCCTCAAATACGATAAGGGCTATGACCGATACAATACTTGCTACGACACATATAACAGACGGGATATCTGATGTCAAGACATCTGAGCCTATAAAAATAATAGGGATAATCCCAAATACAGCACATGTCAGCAAGTAAATCATATAGTCCCCTGGCACTAAATTCAGTATCTTAGATAATGCATACATGACTACCATCGTTAGTGTAAATAAGATAGGTAGTACATAGGTCACAGACCACCAGCGTGCCCCTGTAGAATAATCGATATACAATGCAAAAAGTAAAATGATAATACTTTGATGAGACAGATATTTCAAGATATTTTTATGTTGAAATATCGCCATCATCACACTGACCCATACGCATCCTGCTGTCACGACGACGATCAGTGACCATGGTCCTTCTATAGGTATCAGCATATTGATTACGACTGCTATACTTCCTACGGCCAAGCAGACAAATGTAAGGATACGTATAACTAAATGATACGGGTCCTTAGTCACTGGCAGGATAGGAAAGCTATCTTCACGTTCTTCTTCATCACATATAAGCTCACTTTGACAAAGTGGACAGTACTTTAAAGCACCTTGAACTTCTACATGACATTTCTCACATTGTCTCATCTTTCCTCTCCTTTCCTTCTATTGCTTGTCCAATATTTGTAGTTACGCTGACGCCAACGCCTCTACTTGTCAGCTCTCTAAAGAAATTCTTTTGGATTTCTGTATTTTTAAGAGGTGATGTAAAACTAATAGAAAGCTTATCACCGTAAGAACATACACACATTTGTATTTTATCTGTGCTGACACATACATCAAAAGTATCTATATAATGAGCTATTGCTTCTGGCATGGTCACTCGCCCTATATTAGATAGTACAGTAGTGATCTCTTCACTAGCAATATGATGCGCTACCTTTAATGTAGGTTTCTTGAGTATAAGTGGTATTACCCTTGTAAAGTAATTATGCTCTAAAGCCACTAACTGATTCAGCCTTGACTGCAATCTTTCTGTGGTCAGCTCTTTTTTAAGTGTGCCTTGGAGATGGTCGATGATTTCTTCTAGTGGTGTCTCTGGCTTTTTAAAGTAGTAACCTATATTCACCACGCCAAAGAAATTACGTGCGGATGCTGACTGAAAATACGACCTTAGGTTAACCGGTATAGAAATCACCACTGGCTTTTTCCTTTGTCTCATAGCCATCTCCTGACCAATGGCACCTACAAGGAGACTTCCTAGAAAGACTGTAAGTGTAGTGTTGTATGCTTTCGCTTGTGTAAGCACTTCTTTGGCTGACATCGTGCCGCGTATAACTTGAAGTCTATGCCCTTCATGCTTCTCACCTTTTACCTTATAAGCCTTACCTAATGACTGCTTCTTAAGCCGTTTCGTCTCATCAAAGTATTTATTGAAACTATCATCTTCTTTTTGCGCCATCGATGCATCATAATCAATAGATAGATTTTTATCGGTGACTTCTTGATGTACGACTAGCAAATAATATAGTACAAGTGTGCGTAGAAACTGGAGTGCCCCCGTCCCATCTGTCAATGCATGATAAATCTCTAGATTAATACTCTTATTATAGTATGTCACTTGAAACAGCAAGTTTTTCTTATTCTCATCATACATCACGCTACATGGCGATTTCGTCTCTTCCTGTACCTCTGGTTTTAAATCACAGGCTTCAAAGTAATACCAAAACATCCCTTTTCTAATAATGGATGCATACAGTGGGAAATCCACCATCGTACGGTCTAATGCCTGCTGCAACTTCTCTGGCTGTATCTTTTCATATAGGCTACATGAAAAGCGAAAAACCTTAGTGTTCCTTCTATTACTAGTAGGTGGAAAAATCTTCGCTGCATTATCCAGTCTTTTCCACCTCACACTTTTTCTTTTATTCATTAGCCTCTCTCCTACTCAGAAAATCATCAATTAATCCATAGCACTTTTTGACTGGTTCAAACACAATAGGTAAAGAAAAAAAGCCATGGATGGTATCTGGTATACGATGAATCTCTACCTCATTACCTGCTTCTTTTAACTTTTTGCCATATGCTTCCCCTTCATCCCGCAGTGGATCATACTGGGATGTAATCACAAGGGTTCTCGGTTGATTTTGGAATGACCTTGTCAACATCGGTGCAAAGTATGGATTCTCTAAATCATTTTTGTCTTTAATATATAACTTCACATAGTCTCTTAAACGCTTTGAAGTAAGTAAATAATCATAGCCATTCTCCTCTACCGACTTATAAGGTGATGTCTTACTATGATCATTATAAGTCAGTGGATAAATAAGGATTTGTTGCTTAACTTCAAAGTCTCCTGTATCTCTTGCCATAAGTGAAATGGCTGCCGCTAGACTTGCGCCCGCACTATCACCTATCAGTGTCACCTCTTCTGGATACATCCCTAGAATTTCTCTATCTTTCATAACCTCTTTAACCACTTCATAGCAGTCCATAAGTCCTGTAGGGAAAGGGTGCTCAGGTGCTAAGCGATATGCTACTGATAATACGGTATGTCCTGTAAACTCTGCTAGCTGATGACATACACGTGTGTATTTTTCAATGCTTCCCTTTACAAATCCGCCGCCATGGAAAAAAATGAGGAGTTCTTTTTTCCCTTCTTTATTAGGTGAAAAAATGCGTACAGGTATGGCATACCCATCCTTTGTAATTTTACGATCCCACATTTTATAAAATACCTTAAGTAAATTAGGATGGGTGAGCTCATCGAAACGTCTTTCTTTCTCATATGTTTTTTCTAGTTCATTGTCTCTATAAGATAATGCTTTGAGTGCTGCAAGCATTGCACGATTCATGGCCATTAGGGTGGTCTCCTTGCTCTTTATTACTTTTATTTTAAATGAGTTGATTTTAAAGTTCAATTAAATTATGGCAAATACTATACTTTCTTAAACATTGTTTTTATATTCAGGACGTTACAATTTAAAACTAAAGTATAAATCCTGTCAATTCATGGTATAATGTCACTATGTAAAAAATATCTATTCAGGGAGGAATGACTTATGTTAGTCGATCAATTAAATGATGCCATCAAAGATGCCATGCGCAATAAAGAAGCTGTGAAAAGAGATGCACTTCGTGCTGTTGTCTCTGACATCAAACTTACAAGTAAAGAAACAAAAAAAGATTTATCTGAGGATGAGCAAGTTACTATCCTCAATAAACACGTAAAGCAAGTCAAAGAATCTATCGATGCTTACACTTCTGGTAATCGCGAAGACTTAGCGGTTGCTGAAGAAGAAAAGCTCGCTTACCTTTCAGCTTTCTTACCAAAGCAAATGTCTGAAGAAGAAGTAAGAAGTCTTGTAGAAGAGACTATCGCTACCAATAGCCTTGATACTTCAAACAAAGGCTTATTGATGAAAAACCTAATGCCTCTTTTCAAAGGCAAAGCAGATGGTAAAATGGTGAACGAAGTCATCGCAAGCTTCGTTAAGTAAGACAAAAAGGAGAGCCTCTTCTAAACTAGAGTGCTCTCCTTTTTATTATAGTAAGCCTTCAGCTTCGCTATTTGCTAAGAATTTGATAATGTAACTTAATGTACAGAAGTCATTAGCAATCTTATCTTTTAAGATGCCAAAGCCTTTGATAAGCTGTGCTTCATCGAATTGTTCGAGAAGTCTCATCATACTAAGTGTATTGATCGTGCCTTCTTTTGTATCAAGTACACGGGCATTTTTCACGTACTTATTCTCCATAAGCTCTTGGATGGCTACTTGTAATGCTTCACTCATCTCAAGTTCTGGCATTGCATCGTAGATTTTGATATTCACACTGATTGTGTTTAAGTTCTTCGCCTTTGTCACATCTGTGCCTACGAAAATCGTATTTTTAAAGGTTGCTCCTTGGAAGTCTACACCATCTAAGTTTGCTCCTTCAAAGATCACATCTTCGAATCTCGCTTTCTTGAAACGACTTTTCTTAAGGTTACTTCCTACGAATTCAGCTGCTCTAAAAGAACCACCGTAGAAGTTACAAGATTTGAAGTGTGCACCTCTAAAGCTTGTAAAGTCAAAGTTTGACCCTGAGAAATCACAGTCGTAGCAGTGACTTCTTCTTAAGTCTTTATACATAAAGTTCTTGTTCATTTTCTCTGTGTTTTTGTAATTAAAACCTGTCTCTACTTTTTTACTTGGTGCTGTCTTCTTTGGCCCACTCTTTGGTCCGCTCTTTTGGCCATTCTTTGGTGCGTGGTTTGCTTTTTTATTTCCAAAGCTTTTGCCTTTGTTTCCTTGTGGCTTATTGCCTTTATTTGTATTTTCCATGAAAGTCCTCCAACTTTATCATTTCCTACTGTTTATGATACTTTCTCCATAGTATAGATATACTCTAGCAAAGTCAAGCACCCTTTATGCTTTTTAGTTACTTCAGTAGCATTTGACTAAGTATGGTGACCGTAGGCATGGCAGTACATTCTTTTGTGATAAGCTTTTGCATACATAGTCCCTGTACCATAGCCCAGAAAAGTGTGCTAAGCACTAGTGGATCACCTTCTTTTGCTACCCCTTCTTCCTGTGCAGCCTTAATGATACGTGCCGTCACTTCGATCGGGACATTCTTTTCCTTATATAG
Source organism: Cellulosilyticaceae bacterium (assembly GCA_051656485.1). Taxonomy (GTDB): domain Bacteria; phylum Bacillota; class Clostridia; order Lachnospirales; family Cellulosilyticaceae; genus JBOFDK01. Next base: position 13,912 of record JBOGBZ010000071.1, on the reverse strand, counting down.
GGCTTTATTGAGCGATATCTCTTCACTAGAAAGTCCTGCCTGAATCATCATCATAAAACGTGGCACCTGCTCCTCATTCACAAGTATTCCCTCTACAACCATTTGTGCTAAAGCCATAATCTTTTCTCTAGGTGGAAGTGGTAGATTTTCAAAGTAGAGAAGCCCCTCATTACTAAGGCGTGTCGTCTCTTCTACGAGATAACTAAAGAGCTCTTCCTTCGAAGAAAAGTAATGGTACATAAGTCCCATACTGACACCCGCCGCCTTTGCGACCTCACTGATCTTTGTCGCAGTAAAGCCTCTACAGGCAAAAAGACGAATAGCTGCATCTGAAATCTGCTTTTTAGTCTGTTCTCTTATCTCTTCACATTGTTCTTTAGTCTTTGGCATACTCCTGCTCCTTACTTAATCTTTTCTACCTTACAAATACGCCAAATCGCCCACTTACCTGTGGCAACAGCTACTGGAAGTCCACCTGGTGCTTGAAGCCACTGCCCAGCCATATACATATTTTTGATGCCTTTTAAGACGCCACTATGGGTAAAGCTCTTCACTTCTTTACTGGTGTGGAATGCCATCCATGCCCCTTTATAAGCATTGCAATAACGTTCGTAGGTGATAGGGGTAGCCACATCCATCATCTCTATCTTCCCTTTCGTCTCAGGGTACACTTCTTCTATTGTACGACGGACATTGTCTTCGATGTCTTGCTTCGCAGCCTTATACGCCTCTTTATCTTCGGCTAATGCTTTCCACCTATCATAGTCTGCCCATAGTTGGATATTCATCACACTATGTCCTTCTGGTGCAAAACCTTTCTCATGACAGTAGAGCTTAAAGCCCATCTCTTCTATGGTGTGTCCTGGTATTGCAAAAGGTGTTACTGCTGTCACATAAGTCTGTGCATGCTGAGACAAGTCACATGCTATCCCTACACCGATGGATACACTAGTCGGTGCTGTGTATTTCTTAGGCTGACTGTAGGCTTTATCAATCTTCTTATCTTTGTACTTACCTTCTAAGAGCTTATACATGGTCACATGAAGGTCATTAGACGGTACGATATAATCCCCTTTAATCACTTGCCCATCCGCAAGCTCGATGCCTATTGCTTTGCCCTCTTCTACTAAGATACGCTTCACTTCTTTTTTGTAATGGAAAGTAGCACCTAAGTCTTTGGCTTTTTGCTCCATTCGTCTTGCCATCGCCATAGAGCCTCCCATTGGGTAAGCGCCATTGCCTGCTGATACCGTTGCTAAAGTAAAGAAAGGTACATAAGCTGCAAATTCATTTGGCATATCTAACCTAAGTGCTTTTCTAAGTGCAGGATGCTTGAAGCCATCGAAGTACTCATCAAGGTCCATTTTATTAAGCTTTTGCATGATGGCTGCACCCTTCCCCATCTTCTTACCCATCTTGATATAATCGACTATATTCATGGCATCCATAGGTTTTTCTATTGGCATCTCCATAGACTGAAAAGCAATGGTCCAATCACAGTATTCATCGATTTTCATACTATCTTCTGGTGAAATCTCCTTCAAATGCTTACGTAATCGTTCGATATCTGTATAAATGTGTACTTCTGTATCTTCTACCTTTTGCACCAGATAAGTGTCACTTGTATAAAGCACCGTATCTTCTTCTATGGCACCTACATTACGCCACACATCATAAAGCTCCGTACCTTCCTTCGTCCCTGTAAGCCAGTGTATACAGTTATCGATATGGTAACCCTTGCGATTCCATCCTGTACATTCCCCTCCTGGTATATTATGCATTTCATAGACTTCTACCTCAAAGCCTTTTTGTTTTCCGTAGATAGCTGCGCTAAGCCCTGCTACTCCCGCCCCAATAACAATTATTTTTTTCATTACTACATACCCCTTTTGTTTGAATGATAATTCAATCATAAAACTCCATCGAATTAATGTCAATACTTTCCTGAATTTTTTAAGCTATAAAAAAGTAGAGACCTCGTTTACTTTCTGGTCTCTACTTTTGGGATTTATACTACCTATTATTGAAGTTTTTCTAATACCTCATCACAATCTAAACCATGTACCATACATGCTTCTTCTAATGTTTCAATTTGAGCTGACGGACATCCAAGGCAATGCATGCCTGCTGCCATAAAGATTTTCACGTTATTTTCATTACGCTTTAATAGTTCTCCAATGGTCATCTCTTTTGTCACCTGTACATTAGATTCTTCAGTAACCTCTAATTTCTCACCAAAGAACATGTCCATATCTTCTTCTACTGTTCCGATGCCACCGATGCCGAAGGTATCTATCAATACTTTCGCCACATTTGGAGAAAGGAATGCTGGAAGAGTTGGACCTAGGTGGATGTCTTTTACCCCTAAGTGAAGCAGTGATAAAAGAACGATGACAGCTTTTTGCTCGTACCATGCAATGTTGTAGATAATTGGTAGTTCATTGATATCCGCTAAACCAAATACTTCTTTTAACTTAAGGGCAATCAGTGCAAGCGAGTAAGAGTCATTACATTGTCCTGCATCAAGAACTCTTGGGATGCCACCGATATCACCTAAGTTTAGTTTGTTGTACTTATACTTGGCACATCCTGCTGTCAGAATCACTGTATCTTGTGGTAGCGCCTTTGCAAAGTCTGTGTAGTAATTTCTTGACTTCGCACGACCATCACACCCTGCCATTACCACGAATTTCTTGATAGCACCTGACTTCACCGCTTCTACTACTGTATCTGCTAAGGCAAATACCTGTGCATGGGCAAAGCCTCCGATGATTTCACCTGTCTCAATTTCTGTAGGTGCTGCACATGTCTTGGCAAGTTCGATTATTTGTGAGAAATCTTTTGTACTTCCTGCTTCGCCTTCAATGTGTGTACAGCCTACAAAACCTGCTGCTCCTGTGGTAAATAAACGCTCTTTATAAGATGCTTTTGGTAGCACGATACAGTTGGTTGTCATTAAGATTGGTCCATTGAAGCTTTCGAATTCTTCTTTTTGTTGCCACCAAGCATTTCCGTAGTTTCCTACTAAGTGCTTGTATTTTTTTAGATGTGGGTAGTAGTGTGCTGGTAGCATCTCTGAGTGTGTATACACATCCACACCTGTGCCGTCTGTCTGAATGAGCAGTTGCTCCAGGTCACTTAGGTCATGGCCTGATACAAGGATACCAGGATTTGTACCTACACCGATATTAACCTTTGTAATCTCTGGATTGCCATAAGTAGATGTATTGGCTGTATCAAGAAGTGCCATGCCATCTACACCTACTTTACCTGTCTCTAAAGTAAGTGCGATGAGTTCATCCACCGTTAAAGTATCATCTACTAATTTCGCTAAAGCTCCTTGCATAAAAGCATCGATCTCTTCATTTTCATGTCCTAGTGCATTAGCATGCTTAAGGTATGCACTAAGCCCTTTAAGACCATATGTGATGAGTTCTCTTAAAGAACGCATATCTTCGTCTTCTGTAGCAAGTACCCCTACTTCTCTCGCTTCTGCCTTTTCTTTTAGCATTGCGTTCATTTCTTTTCCGCTATTGTTGCCTGAAACGATATTTCTAAGTGTTGCTAGGAATCCTGATTTCTTATCTTCTTCTACATCCCACGTTGCCGCTTCAGATAAGCTACTTTTATCTGTCAATTGGCTCATTAATTCATTTTTCATCGCTAAGGTTTCTTTGACTCTTCCGTAGAATACCTCGTCATCGAAGTTTGCATTTGTAATGGTTGTAAATAAATTAAGCGTTATATAATGATTAATCTCTTTCTCAATTACTTTGCCTTCATGGCGTAATTTTGTCGTAACTTCAGCTAATCCTTTTGTTACATAGATTAATAAATCTTGCATATTGGCTAAATCTGCTGACTTACCGCATACACCTATCTTATCGCAACCTTTGCCAGCTGCTGTTTCTTGACATTGATAACAAAACATTTTCTTTTCCATTGTGTCGCCTCCTGTATTTCCTTGATTTTATGACACAATCATACTATACTAAAAAACAAAAAGATGTATCTGGAGATACATTTCGAAAGGAAATAGTTTTGCTATGACGCCTATACATCCATCACTTGATCAGTGTTCCCTCTTTAAAGGGATCTCACCGGATGACTTACCCTCTCTACTCCAATGCCTTCATGCTACTACCAAGACTTATCCTGAGGGTAGCTATATCATTCACCTCGGCGATGAGATCAGTCAGATAGGTATCGTCCTCAGTGGACGTCTCGAGCTTTTAAAAGAAAATGCTTCTGGCAACCATACGCTCATTACATTTCTCTCTCCCTCCCAGCTTTTTGGTGAGGGCATCGTCTGTACGAGCAAACGTCACTCCCCTGTGGCTGTACGTGCTTATGAAGAAAGCGAAGTACTCTTCTTTTCTTATGCCCATATGATTCGTAGCTGTGGTAATGCCTGTAACTTCCATACCCAACTTATTCATAATATGCTTCTGATTTTAGGTGAGAAAAATTATCTTCTCAATACCAAGATGGACTTTCTCCTCCTCAAGGGCATCCAAGAGAAACTCATTACCTATCTACTAAAAGAATCTAAGAAGAAGCAATCCTTAAGCTTCGATATTCCCCTTAATCGTACCGAACTTGCAGCCTTTCTCAACGTCTCACGTACTTCCATGTGTCGTGAACTCGCCGTTCTCCAAAAAGAAGGACTTCTTGATTACTACCAAAATAGCTTTAAACTACTCGATATCGAAAAGCTAAGACATAAGCTTTTACTATAAAGGAGATTTGATATGAACTTTGTCGCCCTCGACTTTGAAACTGCCAACGAAAAACGTCATAGTCCTTGCTCCCTTGGACTCTGTGTCGTTGAAAACGGCGAGATAATACAAGAAAAATACTGGCTTATACGCCCTAAGGAGCTACGCTTTAGCCCCATGAATATATGGATTCACGGCATCCGTGAAGGCGATGTGGTCGATGCTCTAGAGTGGGATCAGCTATGGCCTGAGATCGCACCTTTCTTAGAAGGCAGACTCGTCATTGCTCATAATGCAGCCTTCGATATAAGCGTACTTCGTCAGACATTAAGCCTCTACGATATGACTTTCCCAAACTTTGACTACTGCTGTACCATGGTGATGTCTAAGCATTTCTATAACTACTTGCCTAATGCAAAGCTGAATACCGTGAGCCGTCATCTAGACTTTGACTTCACCCATCACCATGCCATGAGTGATGCACGTGCTTGTGCCAATATCCTGCTCTGTATCTCTGAGGAACTAGGCACCACAGATATTCACGCCCTCTCAGAAAAAGTAGGCTTTAAAGTTGGTAAAGTCTTTCCTGGTGGCTACCACGCCGCAGGCTCGCTAGGCGGTGGTGTCACCTCCAAACGAGAGACCATGCTTTTCTTAGAGCCATCTACCCCAGACTTTAGCCTAACGACAGGCTTCTTCCGTGACCGCATCGTCGCTTTCACAGGACCTCTTTCCTCTATGTCCCGTAGCGAAGCCATAGGCCTCGTTGAAAAATGCGGCGGTGATTATAGCCCCTCTGTCACTCTAAAGACAAGTATTGTGGTGACGGGTATGAAAGACCCTCACACCTTACGTCCAGACCAGATGAGTACCAAGCTCCGTCGTGCGATGGAACTTATCGGACGAGGGCAAAAAATCGACTTTCTCACGGAAGAACAATTCCTTGCATTGCTTCATCAGGATTAGCTCACTGAAAACGCCACACAAAAGCTCCTTGGCTAGGTACTCAACCTATCCAAGGAGCTCTTTGTGTTAAAATATCATTTCTTCTAATACCGCAAAAAATTCTCTTAAGTAATAGTTGGGTATAAGAAATGGCAACGTCCTTGCTCCCATCCCACCTACAACTCTTCCTAAATCTCTTGCAATCATCCTACTTCGTAAGACGTGGAAAGAGCTTGTGACCACCAGCACTTCTGCATCTGCCATCTCTGCATCAATCATTGTAAAAGAATACGCTAAGTTCTCATCTGTATCTGTAGCCTTATCCTCCATTAAAAGATGCTCTTCCTTAACCCCACGCTCTACCAAGTACCTTTTCATCGCTTCAGCTTCTGTAATACTTTCACCGGCGCCTTGTCCACCTGTCAGTACAGCCTTAGCATCCGGGTATTTCTCTAAATAGTCGTAAGCCTTATCCAACCGATATTTAAGGGCTAATGAAGGCGTCTCCCCCCTCACTCGCGCACCTAATACAATCACATAATCTGCATCTGGTGTCGGTGCCAGTGACATCCCTGAAAAGATAATACACCCTTCTACAACGCTAAAGATTACAACACCTATGATCAAAAGTATCTTGAACCACTTCTTTGAAAAAAAGTAATGGTAACACTTCGGTATAGAAAGCACTACACTCCCTATAATAATTGCCACCCATACAGGCTCCATCCCCGCTCCCCCATCAACAGCTATGATGTTGATAAGATTCAGTACCCCAAATACACCCAAAACTCTCCAGAACCATATCATCCTAGTTCCTCTTTCTCTTTTGTATTGTTGTTAGCTTTTACTCTTCCTTCGCTTCTTGCTCTTCTTTTTTTGTCTTTATAATAAATTGGCGTAACTTTGAGAAGGCATCTTCATATGTCATCTCTTGTTGCTCTTGTTGTGATTCTAGTGTTTTTTTATTGTCTTCCATTGTTTGTACTCCTTTATGTCCTAAGATTGACTTTTATTCTTTTCTTTACGTAGCTTTTGAACGACTTCTAATGTCAATCCTGTATGTTTCACGATTGCTTCGTCATCTAAAATACTAAGTAAGTTTATTGCTACTTGTCGGATACCTTGTCCTATTCCCTGTTCTATTCCACGTCGTTCTACTGCTGGGTCATATAATGTTTTTGTCATTGTATTCACCTCTTCTTAAATTATACCCTAGTTATGCCCTGTTTAAAAGTTTATTTTCCTTATCTTACAGATACACTCTATCCCCTTGTCCACTTTCACTTTGTAGCTATTTATTGTCAAAAAAGCATCAGTCCTTTACCGACTGATGCTTTTTCACTGTTATTCTATTTGTTCCTGACTACCACCGTCTTCTGGTTTTGTAGGTGGTGTCGGTTCTTCCGGTGGCTTAGGTAGCTCTGGTTCTGATGGTTCCCCTGGTTCTGATGGGTCTTCTGGCCCTTCAGGGTCTTCGGGGTCTACAGGACCTACTGGTGTTGTATGCACTGGGCATACTTCTACAGGTGCCGTTGGCTTCTCTGGGTCTACTACACCCACGCCTTTCACATGGTCTGTAATTGGGCAGAATGGTGAGATTGGCTTGCCAGACACCTTGCAGATGATGGTTTCTACATGGGCTGTACAGTAGGTTTGCGGCACTTCCTTTGGTAGGAAGTAGTCGGAGATGACTGGATGCTCTGTGTCCTGGGTACATAGCCCTGTGGCTAGCTGGCCTGATACACGGCAAAGACTTGTATGGACATAGCCTTTGGTGTTTTTAGCAAACGCCTTGTAAGGTAGGTCCTTGTGGACATCATTCATAATCTTTGCCCACATTTTCAGGTGTTCTCGTCCTGTTGCCTTCACACGCTTTGGCTGGTCATGACCTAACCAAACAGTAGCTGTGTAGTACGGTGTATAGCCTGAGAATAGGAAGTCTTTGTCATCATTAGTAGTACCAGTCTTCCCTGCTATTGGCATACCACCCCAGTAAGACTTGATGGAGCCTCCTGTCCCTTTATTGATAACATCTTGCATCGTATTGGTCAGCATATACGCTGTAGATTCAGAAAGTACACGATGAGTCTCTGGTATTTTTTCTATTAGAACGTTACCTTCTCTATCAAGGATCTTGGTATAGAGTGTAGGTTCTATATAGACACCGCCATTGGCGATGACACTCATTGCTGCATTAAGCTCTAGTGGGGTAACCCCTTCTGTAAGTCCTCCTAATGCCAAAGAATATACTTGGTCCGATGGTTTAATCGTACTAAAACCAAATCTCAATAAATAATCATATGCTTTCTCTACGCCTAGCATATCAAGTGTCTTGACTGCCACACTATTAATAGAGTGCCATACAGCTTGTCTTACACTTACTGGTCCTCTGTATTTGTTGTCCCAGTTTTTAGGTTTATAGACCCCTGAAGGTACCTTTAATGCTACTGGTTCATCTTTAAGGATCGACCCAGGTGCTACTAAGCCTTCCTCCATGGCTGGTGCATAGGTAGAAAGTACTTTGAAGATAGACCCTGGCTGGCGCACAGCTTGTGTGGCACGGTTGAAGGTTCTGTCACTTTCTTTCTCTCCTCGTCCACCTGACATAGCACGTACTTGCCCTGTGGCATTATCTGCTACCACAAAAGCACTTTGTGGCTGAGGCACTTTGAGTAAGCTTTCACTTTCGATATTGTCTTTTGCTGTCAGTCCCCATTTTTCTTTTTGAGAGGTCTTAAAGTCTTCTATCTCTGCTTCGTTTTTTACGATGCCTTCTGCATAAAGGTTTACTAAAGTATCATCTTCTTTACGAACGCTGACTGTATAAGCAAGTTTTAACTCATAGTCTTTCTGTGGGTAGAGTGAGTCATCCGCCATATAGCCATCTACAATACTTTGCATCTGTCTATCAAAGGTAGAGTAAATTTTAATCCCACCTTCAAAAAGGAGTTTGCTAGCTTGTGTATCCGTAAGCCCTTTCACAATTTGTAAATCTTGGAGCACTTCATCAATAAGTGCATCTACAAAGTAACTGTGCGTGGAAGTCTGCTGATACACTTGATTAGCTTCGTAAACGACCTTATAAGGATTTTCTTTTAATGCTTGCTGCTGCTGCTCGACTGTAATGTACCCTTGGTCCACCATCTTCTGCAAGATAATCTGTGCTTTATCGTAGTTATTCTCCGGATTTTTGATAGGGTCAAAACGTGTAGGTGCTTGGGTAATCCCTGCTAGCACCACACTTTCTGCTAAGGTCAGTGCCGATACATCTTTACCAAAGTAACGATTGGCTGCTGCCTGCACCCCATTAGTTCCTCTACCAAGTGGCATGGTGTTGAGGTAATACTCAAGTATTAAGTCTTTACCTTCTTTTTCACCATATTTCTTTTTATAGAAGCGCTCAAATTGGATCGCTAAATATTGCTCCTGTATCTTACGTACAATTTTCTTTTCAGAGGTGAGTACGTTATTCTTTACAACTTGTTGTGTAATCGTACTGGCACCTTGTGAGAACTCACCTGATTTTATATTTGCTACCAGTGCACGTAAAATCCCCTTAATATCAATGCCTGTATGCTGATAGAATCGTTCATCTTCTGTCGCTACCACTGCTTCTTGAAGATGAATAGGAATCTGTGGCAAGGTCGCATAGATGCGGTCCTCACCACTTGAGAGCCTATCGAACTCTACACCGTTTTTGTCGCATATAAACGATGTGTAATTGTCCGTCGGCATAAGTTCTATCTCTGCTACATCTGGAAGTCCTCTAGCAATCCCCCATAAAGTCCCAATGCCAGCCCCCACAATGGCAAAGATACCTACAAAGATAATGATTCCTATGGTTTTTAATACATTTGCAATACGCCCTTTCATGCGAACTCCTTCCTGCTATTCAACAAATATATTGCCCATTGTTGCTGGTACCTGTTGTTTTTCTGGTGCCAAAATAGCATTAAAAATATCATTTGCTAATGTATAGTTATATTTCCCCAATCCTTTCGCATCATACATAGATGTTACAACTGCAATTTCTGGATTGTCAAAAGGTGCGAATCCAGAGAACCAACTATGCTCGGTTCCTGTCTCTTGTGCTGTTCCTGTTTTTCCTGCGATGGTAACCTTTGAGTCTGCAAAGGAACTACGCGCCGTTCCTTCTCTACCATTGATAACGCGGTACATACCTTCATACACCGCATCCAATGTACTTTGCTTCACATCAATTTCACTGTGTACTTTATCGGGTCTTTGTTCATAGCCTGACTCTTCTTTATTGTCCATAATACCATTGACAAGTTTTAAGTCATAAAGTGTCTCGCCATTTGCTAACGCTGCCATATAGCGACTTAAATGTACTGGTGTAAAAGCATTGTTACCTTGTCCAATGGCTGTACGTACATTGATGGCATTAGTCCACTCTAAGTTCACACTTTCGAAGAGATAATCCACTATATTCTTCACCATATTTTTTTGAAGTTCTTTTCCATCATCCGTATCTTCTGCTTCTTGGATCATCTTGAAAGTAGCTGGTGAGATAAGGCTTTCTAGATAGCGGGCCATGACTTCTTTCGTTTTCGCTTTCATAGATCGATTGGATGTATCTTCTAATATATATTTCGCTAGAAGTTCACTCATCGGTACAGCTTCATTTTGAAGCTTTACTTTCATATCTTGCATCACTGCTACACTGATTTCTTCAAATAAGTTTTTAGAGGCTTCATAGCCACCTGATTCTAATGCCGCATAAATCAGTTCATCAAAAACTTCCTGCCCTTTTGACGTTACATTACGAATAACATTAAGGGACTTTATAATATTTGTCTTTAGTAAATTCTCTGGACTTGAAATATTCGGTGCCGTTTCTGGTAGTTCAATCCCTGTCTTTTCTCCTAAGCCAAACATTTCTGCATATTTTGTAAACATATTAATGGCACCAAATGGCATGCCATATTTTAAACCGAGGCGATACGTTAGCTCATAGAAATAATAGTTACAGGATACTTCTAATGCACGATGAACATTAGCTGGTCCATGTCCGTAACCATTATTGGTGAAGAACCAACAACGCGGGTATGGACTTCCTACTTTTGTATAAGGTCCTGAATCACTAATCAATGTCGATGTGTTGACTACACCTGTCTCAAGCCCTGCAATACTACTAATCATCTTAAAAGTAGACCCTGGTGCTTTTGCCGTCATCAGTGCACGATTCCATAGTAAGTTACGCTGGTCTATGCCATCTTGTAGCATAGAGTAATAAGAGTTAAAGTTACTGGTCATCTCATTGCTATCATAAGATGGGTAGCCCACTAATGCCAGTACATTACCTGTATTTGGTTCGACGACTACAGCTGATGCACTAAAAGGTTCGATTGCCATCTGATTAGGCTTTAAATCACCTGAACGGAGTTCTTCGATCATAATGTCTTTAAGGGCTGGGTATTGCCCTTTCCATATACGCTCTACTAATTTCTCATCTAATTTTAAGCTGCCTTGCTCTTGAAGCATAAGAAGAAGTTCTCTATCTGTGATAAGAATCTCTTCTTCATGTAGCACAGCTACTAAGAAGCCCTTCAAGCCAAGTTCTTCTTCGTATTCTTCTCGTGGTAAAGCAAGGTAGTCATCATACCACTTACGAAGCTTCTGATACACTTCATGCTGCATCGTTCCTTCTTCAGCCGCTTCCATCATTTTTAGTGAAAGCTGATTACTCTCTACCATCGATACAAGAATCTCCCTTGCCTTTAGTGGTTCTACACCTCTCATACCACCTACCATTCGTTGTATGATAGCTTCTGCTAATCGCTCTTCGATAGCCTGGTACACTTGAAGCTGAATATTGGCATCAATGGTAAGAAAGACATCGTTCCCCGGTACTGCTTCCTCAGATTGAAGTGTATAGACTTTTCTTCCTACATTATCTACTTCAATAACTTCCAGACCGTTTTTGCCACGAAGTTCATCCTCCATACTTTGCTCGATACCCATCTGTCCGATGACATCATTTTTGTCGTATCCTTCTGCTTTAAGGGACTCATATTGGCTGGCTGTAATCGCTCGTGTATACCCTAGTACATTTCCAAACTCTGTACCATAAGGGTAGTAACGATAAGCCTCTAACTGTGCCATCATATTCGGATACTTTTCTTGTCTTTCAAAAATCACTGATACGGTGCCCATCGAGATGTCTTCTGCGATAGTAATAGGCTTATACTTTTGATACGCCACTTGATACATCTGGTGTCTAATCGCCACAATTTTTCTAGCCTCTGTCTCCGTATAAGACTCATCTACTTGAAAAACGTCTTTACTTCTTAAGTAAGCCATCAATTCCTCTGCATCATACGTTAGTATCTCATCACGGTGCTCTGAACCATTGTACGGTATCGAGTTAATGAATAACCTTCTCGCACTGCTCCCTTGAGTAAATACAAAAGGTGGCTCTGTGGAAATAGGGATTTGATCAATATACGTATCCCCATTAGCTTCTAGAAGCTTGACTACTTCTAAAATACTTGCATTAAGCTCTTTTTTTGACATACGTACTTGCTGATCTAGCTTCAGGGTGTAGATTGGTTTATTGATCGCTAATGGTCTTCCATAACGGTCAAAGACCTCGCCTCTAAGTCCTTCTGTCTCTAACCTTCTTTGTGTACTGTATTTGACTTCCTCTAGATGCTCTTCTTGCTCCACTAACTGAAGCTTTATAAACTGCATCAGAATGACACTAAATAAAGTACAAACACCTACAAGTACGATAAAAATTCTACTTTTGAAAAAACTCTTTTTATTCACATTCTGTCTCCTTCACTCCTCGTTATACTCATTATGTCAACTTTTCTACTTCTATCTTATAATTCCACTTACGTGCCGTCAAGCTCTCTTGCACATTAAGCGCAGTATTCTTTAGATTGTGCCGTTACCTACCATAAGTGCTAAGTAACCCCACTCCCATATGACCTCTTCAAAACTATTTTCCAGGTATTCGCGAATATCCATGTGACCATACCCTGTCACACGTGCCATTACTGTAAGGTAATCTCTCACTGTTTCATAAGGTAACACACCTTCTCCTGTTTCTACCCATTTTAAGAAGATGGCTTGTCTTATGGTCACATATGTCATCGCCAGCCATTCAAAGCCAATGAGGACATCTTCTAACGTCATCTCTTCTTGTAGGCAATTAGCTACTACTTCAGACACCAAGTAATTCTGGATGAGGTTTTCATAGTCTTTAGCTACTTGTTCGAAAGCTTTTACTTTAGCCACTAATGCCTTGTCTGTATAAGTGGTTTCTATATTTTCTGCTTTACCTGCTATGCTTTCTAAGTAATCCACATATAATTTTTGCTGGCGGTAATTATCTACTACATCTAGGAAAAGCTCATTACTCTCCCTAAAACAATCCATCCCATTAAACTTCATGCCTTGTATCGCCTGTACTAAAGGTGCTAATACTTCAGGTTTTTTATAATTTTCTATAGCTTCCTTCATGACCTTCTTTTTATCAAACAACTCCAGTAGCACGTAGAAAATCATCATCATGCGCTCTGGTAATGTATAACTCTTTTCTTGAAGGAGTCCCATCACAAAGTCTCGTACGTTAAAGAGAGTATCCGCCACCTGATCTCTTCCTTCTCCCTGAATACGAAGCACTTCTTTATAGCCCTTTAGCAAATCGATAACCGCTGGGCACCCTGTATCTAAGGCGTACTCTGTACGATCTTTAAACGCATTAATTTGTCTAGGGAATGTCGTACATGTATGAGAGAGCATCTCCTCACCTTTTTCTACTACTAAACGGCAAAGTTTATCACTATTTAAAAACGGACACTCCTTATGGTCATTTAGTTTGATACAGTGTCCTCCACCATCCATCACCACATGTGAATGAATCCTTTCTTCTCCTAGTGTCTTGCCTTTCCATCTTTCCAATGTATCTTCATCTACAGCAATGCGCCATTCTTTACAGCATGTAAAAGAACATTGATCTGCTATACATTTAAAATCGTCATAATGATTTATCTTAAATTTTTTACTCATATTGCCTCCAAGTATGCATCTTTTATATTTTCTTACTCATTGTAATATGCCCTGTCTTCTTACTCAAGTAGTAATCGAGTAGGAGGTAGATAATTAGTTTATCTACCGACCTCTCACACCACCGTACGTACTGTTCAGTATACGGCGGTTCTTTAGTTTACACTGACTTGTCTGTAATAATCAGTGAAAAATAAGTACCCTAGTTCTTT
>JBOGBZ010000070.1:0-23442 GCA_051656485.1 Cellulosilyticaceae bacterium | reverse complement strand
TAAATCGTCAAGGTACCAAGGATTGGAAGTTTTTTTGTAACATATTTTAGGTCTTTTAACACAATCTATTAGTAGAAAGTATAGATTGGGGGCATTAAAATGATCAATAATCTTTGGAAGTGCTTTGAGACCACAGGTGATATTCATACGTATCTAGGATTTAAAGATTATGAAAGAACCAAAAATCAGCACATAGGTGTTGAAAGTATGGACCAATCTGAAGGCCAACAGATTCTGAATGAGGCGAATGAAATATGATAACAAAAGTCAATGGGATCATTATAAAAGAGTATGTAGTAGGAGAGAGTGATAAATATATCACTCTCTTTACAAAAGAAATGGGAAAAATTCAAGTTGGTGCACCTAAAGCTAAAAAATTTGACCGCGGTCTAGCTTCAGGTACACAACTTTTTGTGTTTGGAGAATTTTTGATAAGTGGGTACAAAGACACCTATAAGCTCTTGTCTGTAGAAGTGACACATATGTTCCATCAATTAAGTGAAGACTTAATGGCGCTAAGCTATGCAACTTATGTAGCAGAATTTATCAGCGAAGTGGCTACAGAAAATGGAGAAAACGGTGGCCTACTCACATTGATGCTCCATGCCTTACATAATATAAGTAAACCACAAGCACCACTTAGGCTGATTAGGTGTATTTTTGAGATACGCGCAATGGCTTTACTGGGCTTTATGCTAGAGTTGAATCAGTGTACCCAGTGTGATGAAAAATTAAATTTCCAGGATGAAGGGCGTTATGCTTTAAACATCGAAGAAGGGGGCATACTATGTGATACATGTGTAGGTGACAGGTCGTATCTCTATGTGTCCTACAGTACATGCTACACGCTGTATTACATTATTTATAGCCCGATTAAGCAGTGCTTCAGGTTCAATGTGGAACCATCCTTACTGGAAGAACTCTGTAAGTTATGTGAGGCGTATGTCCCATTTTATATAGAAAAACAATTTAAAAGTTTAGCATTTATCAAAAGTGTAGAAATGCTAGGTTAACAAAAGATAGAAAGAGGTGCAGTATGAGTAAAAAAATACTTTTACTAGATGGCCTAAGTATTGCCAATCGTGCTTTTTATGGTATTCCGTTATTAACGAATCAAGAAGGCTTATATACCAATGCGGTGTATGGTTTCTTAAATATTATGCTAAGTATGATTGATAAAGAAAAGCCAGATTTAGTCGGTGTTGCATTTGATGTAAGTGCACCCACTTTTAGACATATCAAATGTGAGTCCTATAAAGGCACACGAAAAGGGATGCCAGCTGAATTAAGACCACAAATCCCACTTCTAAAAAAAGTACTTACATCTATGGGTATTGGGATGGTGGAAAAAGAAGGCTTCGAAGCAGATGATTTACTAGGTACCTTAGGTAAGCAATATGAAAAAGAAGGCTACCATGTAGTCATCGTCTCAGGAGACCGTGATTTACTTCAGGTAACATCAGAACATATTGAACTTAAAATCCCTAAGACAAAGCAGACAGGGACAGAAATTGAAAGTTATTTTGCAAAAGATGTAGAAGCAAAATACGAAGTGACACCAGAAGCGTTCATTGACGTCAAAGGTCTTATGGGTGATGCTTCGGATAATATTAAAGGGGTACCTGGTGTAGGTGAGAAAACAGCTGTTAAACTCATCAAAGCTTATGGTTCTATAGAAGGTATCTATGAGCATTTAGATGAGATCACCCAAAAGAAACTGAAAGAAAATTTAGAGACTTATCATGAGCAAGCGTTAGAAAGCAAAATGCTAGCGACTATTGTGTGTGATGTGGAGATGGACCTAGAAGGTGTATCTTTTGACTATAACCTAAAGCTTAGTGAAGAAACGGTAGAGCTCTTTAGAAATCTAGACTTTAAGAAACTCATTCAAAAGCTAGGGAGAGAAGAATCAGCTGAGCCAAAGGCTGTCCTTACGGTGCAGACAAGTGATTTCACCACGCTTTTAAACCGTGCCAAAACAGAGGTGAGTGGTTGGTCGTATTTTGAAGAAGGTAAGCATATAGGTCTTAGTATATGTGTGGGAAATGAAGTGGCTTATGGGCTACTGGATATGGATGCACCAACTTCAAAAGAGGTGTTACGAGAAGCATTTGAGACATCAGAGACACTGAAAGTGATTCACGATAGTAAAGTGCTACGTCATTTATTAGCACGTTATGAAGTAGCATTAGAAGGCGAGGTATTCGATACGTTTATCGCAGCCTATCTATGTAACCCTACCAATGAAACGTATACCATCGCTGAACTAGGTGAGACATATCTGGAAAATGTACATCTTCAAACAGAAGAAGACTTACGTGGCAAAGGCAAGAGTACAAAAGCTTGGTTAGTATTAGAAGGTACATTGGCAGAGGACACACAAAAGCAATACGCTTACGTTGTGAGACAGGCTTATGATGCACTCAAAGGGAAGCTCGAAGAAGATGAGATGATGATGCTCTTTGAAACCATCGAGATGCCACTGGTTGAAGTGCTATTTGAGATGGAACGCGAAGGGATTACCATTGACCCTGAGAAGTTAAAGGCATATGGTGAAGTACTGGAAAAACTCATCGATGAGACAGCCAATAAGATTTATGAAGTAGCAGGGGAAACCTTTAATATCAACTCACCTAAGCAACTAGGCGTTATTTTATTTGAAAAGATGGATATCCCACCTGTTAAAAAGACAAAGACAGGCTACTCCACAGCAGCAGAAGTGCTAGAAAGCTTAAAAGACGACTATCCAATCGTGGAAGATATCTTAGCATATCGTCAGTATACTAAGCTTAAATCCACTTATGTAGATGGTTTATTAGGCGTGATGACAGATAATTGTAAGATTCACTCGACTTTTAATCAGACGATTACAGCAACAGGACGTATTAGTTCTACAGAGCCTAACTTGCAGAATATCCCTATTAAATTAGAGATGGGCAAGAAAATCAGAGAAGTTTTCGTACCACAATCCGATGCATTTATTTTCCTAGATGCAGACTATTCACAGATTGAACTCCGTGTACTAGCGGCGATGGCTGGTGATGAGGTGTTGATAGAAGCCTTCAATGAAGGGACAGATATCCACCGCTTGACTGCTTCACAAGTTTTCCATATTCCATTTGATGAAGTCACACCACTGCAACGTAGCAATGCGAAGGCAGTTAACTTCGGGATTGTGTATGGAATGGGTGCATTCTCTTTAGCACAAGACTTAGGTATTACAGCAAAAGAAGCCAGCGAGTATATTGAAGGTTACTTTGAGAAGTATCCTAAAATTAAAAAATTCTTAGATAGCCTTGTAGCAGAAGCTTCTATGTATGGTTATGTAGAGACCCTTTTCCATCGTAAGCGTGAGATTCCAGAGATTAATGCGAAGAATCATAATCTACGTGAGTTTGGTAAGCGTAAGGCGATGAATACACCGATTCAAGGAACCGCAGCAGACATTATCAAAATCGCTATGGTGAACGTGTATAGAGCACTTAAAGAAAAAGACTTACGTTCAAAACTGATCTTAACGGTACATGATGAATTGTTATTAGAAGTCTATAAATCAGAAGAACAAGAAGTAGCAGAACTTTTAAAATACCAAATGGAGCATGCGGTAGACTTAGCTGTTAAAATGGCAGTAGATGTACACCGTGGGGACAATTGGCTAGCTACGAAGTAGGAGATGCAAAATGAAACGATTAGGCATTGTTGGGGGAATAGGGGCAGGTAAAACAACAGTTGTTACCATTCTCCAAGAATTAGTACCTTGCTATGTGATAGGTGCTGATGAGATAGGGCATACGCTTCTACTCAAACACGGCGGGGCTTATGAGGCAGTTATCGAAGTTTTTGGCGAAGGGATTTTGGACGAGGAAAGAAACATTGTCCGAAGTCGCTTAGCAGCTATCGTGTTTAGTGACCGCGCACAGTTAGATAGACTGAATCAAATAACCCATCCACTTATCCATCAAGAAGTAGAAAGACAGATAGCTGATATGAAGGCTACGGGGCAGTATAACTATATCATTATTGATGCGGCACTCTTGATAGAGATTGGCTTAGTACGCCTAACCGATGTGGTATTAGGGGTATTTGCCACAGAAAAAGTACGTGTGGAACGTGTGATGGCACGGGATCAAGTCACTGAGGAAGCTGCAATGGCAAGGATTAAAAAGCAAAAAACATGGGAAGAATTAGAAAAAGTAGTTGATTATGTGATTAATAACGATGAATCCTACGACTCTACAATGCAACAACTAAAAGGGATTTTAGAGAAAATGTAAATCACAGGCTGTATGATGCAAGGAGGAATAAGCCAAATGGTACAAAAGCTAAAAAAGGTGCTTCTGATAGGGGTAGCTTCAATGGTAGTACTAGTAGGGTGTGGTACCAAAGAAGAAACCACACCACCCACACCACCAAAAGAAGTATCAGAAGAAAAACCAACAAATCAAAATGAAGATTCACTTATTTATATCAGTATGCAAAACCCTACGACACTTCATCCTATCTACAATATGGAACGTAGTGTCCAACAAAACTTACACCTTATTTTTGACACCTTAGTGGACATCGAAGAAGATGGCAGTATCTCACCGAATCTTGCAGAAAGCTGGTCTTATATGGCAGAGGAAAATGCCATGACAGTTCGTTTAAGAGATGATATCAAATGGCAAGATGGTACACCACTTACCTCAGAAGATGTGGTGTTTACCTTGAAGACCATTCAAGAAGCTAAAGAATCACCTTATAAACTAACGACAAAAAACATAGCGAATGTCCAAGCACTTGATGCACAGACAGTAAAGATAGCGTATCGCCAGTCTTTTAGCGGCACCCTGCAGACACTTTTCTTCCCAGTTATTCCAAAACACGTGTATGATTTATCTTATGAGCAGAGTCTACAAGTTAATCCGGTAGGAAGTGGTGCTTATAAGTATGCTTCCAATATTCCTTACAAAGAAGTGACATTAGAAGCTAATGAAACTTACTTCGCAGGGGTACCATCTATCGAGACAATCAAAATCATGATTACACCAGATAATGAAAGTGAACTGAATGCTTTCGAACAAAACCTCATCGATGTGATTTATACAGATGTGATGGACTGGGGAAAATACGCGAAAGACCAGTCTGCAGAAGTGTATGAGATGCATACTCAATACTATGAGTTTATGGGTGTGAACTTTAATAAGCCACTTTTCCAAAATAAAAATATACGAGATGTATTAGCCTATGGCCTTGATCGTCAGTATATCTTAAACACTTATTATTTAGGACATGGTACCGTAACGGATACACCCATTAGTCCACACTCTTTTTTAGCCGACCCTACATTAGAGGTTAAGGGCTATGATAAAGAAAAAGCAAAGCTTTTACTTGTTCAGGAAGGGTATGTATTTGACCAAAAAACCAAATGCTTCACTAAAAACGACCAGCCACTTCGCTTTAGTTTACTTGTAAACAAAGAAAATAAAGATAGACTTTCGGTGGCAAAAGGCATCCAAAAGATGTACGAGGAAATAGGTATTCAAGTGACAATCGAAGAAGTGGATGGACCCACCTATAAAGAACGTATCTATAACAAGCAGTATGAAGCGTTTTTAGGTGGCTGGAAGCTTTCTTATGTTCCAGATTTGACCTTTGCCTTCCATTCATCTCAGATAAACACTGGAGATAACTTTGTGAGTTATAAAAACGAGCGTATGGATGAACTATTGACCCATGCATTTAATGCCTCACCACTTCAAATCAAAGAAGTGTATGGGATGCTTCAGCAACACATCGCACAGGAGAACCCATATATTAGCTTATACTTTAGAAATGGCGCACTTATTACTAAGAAGAAAATCACAGGTGATTTAAATCCAACACCACTTAATATTTATGCACATATCGAAAGTTGGAAGTTAAATAAATAAGAGACTAGGGCGCAGCCCTAGTCTTTATTTATTTCTTTTATTTTAAACCACAATATAGTAAAATAACATTTAAGAGGATAAAGAGGTGGAATATGTCGTATTTATACAATGAACCGATACTTGCAGCGAGCAGTATTGTCGCGCCAAAAAGAACAGCTAGACCTTCAGTTGACAAAGAAGCAAAAGACCAATGCCCTTTTTGTAAGGAAAATGCCCATATGCTCGAGCATCTTTGGTTAGAGAAGCATACTGAAGCTGAGGATAGGATACGTATTGTGAATAACAAATATCCTATAACTGGAGAGGATTTAAAAGGTGCCCATGACGTTGTTATCGATACGCTTAAGCATAACCGCCACATAGCAACATTTGGAGAAGGACATTGGTATGATCTTTTAGAAATTATGCAAAAAAGGTACCGAATGTTAGCGAAAGAAAATGAATGCATACAAATTTTTAAGAATAATGGACAGAAGGCAGGGGCTAGCATTGCACATTCGCATTGGCAAATCGTCGCTTTAGCACAAATACCCTATACGTTGATGCAGCATTATGAAAAATTAGAAGAAGCATCTAGAAAAACGGGGTGTTATTTGTGTCATCAAATGGTGATGCAGACTTTAGGCGAAGTGATTTTGGAAAGTGATAGGTGGTGGGTGATTGCACCTTATGTGTCTGGCTTTCCACATGAAACGTGGCTACTACCTAAACGCCACTTTGGGGATTTGGCAGCTATGACGGATGATGAGATGAGAAGTTTAGGGCAGCTTATGATGCAAGTAACGAAAGCCTACCAGCATATACTACCTGATGGGCATTATAATATTTGTATGATGAATGGCAAAGTACAAGGTGATGAATATTATCATTTTTATATACGTTTTTTACCACGGATAGGGCAGATTGCGGGGTTTGAATTAGCCACAGGGTGCTTTATACAGAGTGTGGAACCACGTGAACATGCGAAGCAAATGGCAGCCTTAATGAGAGATTGGAGAGAAGAAGAATGAATCATACACAAGAGGAAACGTTACTATTTGGATTAGATATAGGTACACGAACGGTTATAGGAAGTGTTGGTTACATAAAAGAAGGTAAATGGACTGTCTTAGAATGTGTTTGTATGGAGCATGTGGAACGTGCCATGATGGATGGGCAAATACATGACATTCAAAAAGTAGCAGCCATCGTGGAAAAGGTGAAAAAAGAGCTTGAAGACAGGTTAGGGGGAAAAAACCTTAAGCAAGTGGCCATCGCAGCAGCGGGGCGTGTACTCAACACACAAATCACCACAGTAGAAAAGCAGTTTGAGGAGATTCAAGAAATAACAGCTATAGATATACAGGCCTTAGAAATGGCAGGTATTGAAGAAGCGAAAAAACTGGTGGAGCAAGAAAAGAAACTAGAAAGCACAGACTATTTTTGTGTAGCACATACAGTGATTCATTATTATCTAGAAGATTATATGATTGCAAATCTAGAGGGGCATAAGGGACAAAAAATAGGGGCAAAACTTCTCGCTACCTTTTTACCAAAAGGGGTCGTAGATAGTTTATATGCCGTAACCTCACGTGTGGGCTTGGAAGTGAGCCATCTGACACTGGAGCCTATAGCAGCTATGAATGCGGTCATACCAGATAATATGAGACTTTTGAACTTGGCGTTAGTAGATATAGGAGCTGGGACTTCGGATATTGCCATAACCAAAGAAGGTAGTGTGGTTGCCTATGGGATGATTCCACAGGCGGGAGATGAAGTGACAGAGAAAATTGTCCATGAGTATTTGGTGGATTTCAATATGGCAGAGCGTATGAAGCAAGCGATCAACAAGGAAGAAAGCATTGCCTATGAAGATATTATTGGGATTCCAAGTGAAGTGAGTAAAGAAGCGTTGCTTAATTGTATCGAAGAACCTATTCAGAAGCTAGCTGAGCAAATCGGTAAGCAAATCGCAAAGCTTAATGGCAAAAAATCACCCAATGCAGTTTTCTGTGTAGGGGGCGGGAGTCAGATGCCAGGGCTTATGGAAGCGTTAGCCAAGGTACTGGAGTTGCCAGAACAAAGGGTAGCCATGAGAAGTACGCAGCATATTCAGCAGATAGACTATAAGTGCGAAGTACCAAATGGACCAGAGATGATCACACCGATAGGTATTTGTCTAACGGCTATTAAAGAGCAGCAAAATGAGTTTACATTAGTGTATGTCAACGGTGTAGCCACAAAGCTTTTAAATACCAAAAAATTGACGGTATTAGACGCTTTACTAGAGAGAGGGATTCAGCATACACAAATATTCCCTACAAATGGCAAGACTCTTATGTTCAAATTAAATGAAGAACGTATTAGAATAAAAGGTAAGGTAGGAAAACCTTCCACATTATTGCTTAATAATAGTCCAGCTTCTCTCGAGACAGCCATTGAAGAAGGCGACGAAGTGCTCCTTATAGAGGCAAAGGCTGGTGAAGATGCCATGGCTAATGTGGCCATGTATGTAGCTGAAGAAGACAAAAAAACCATCTCTATTGATGGTAAGGCCATTCAGTTACCCCTTATCTTTGTAGGTGGCGATTGTGTCGACTTTAAGTATCACATTCAATCACAAGATTGTGTGACCCTATGTAGAACTGATACAATTGAAAGTTTTTTAAGAGAAATGGGAAAAGAGTGGCGAGCAGGGTGCGTGCAAGTGAATGGGCAATGTGTAGCCACAGACTATCAATTAAAGCATAATGATGTTATTGAATGGCAAGAAGAAAAGAAAGCCAAGGCGAATTATGACAATCAGGAGGCCCAGCAAATAAGTGAGACATCAGAAATTCAGGGGATAAAAGTTATTGTCAATGATGAGGAAGTTGTTTTGCCGTACCAAAAGTCCCCCTATATGTTTGTTAACATATTTGATTATATTGATTTTGATCTAACGAAGCCGCAAGGAACTGTTCAACTTATACTTAATCACAAACGTGCTGCTGTCACAGATGTACTTCAAGAAGGGGATAAATTACAGATTTATTGGGAAAATTAAGGAGGAGTCTATGAAAGGGATTATAACGGTTGTAGGAAAAGACAAAGTAGGTATTATTGGGAAGGTATGTATGCTTTTAAGTGAAAAGCAGATCAATATCTTGGATATTTCCCAAACGATTGTACAAGGTTACTTTAATATGATGATGATTGTAGACATGTCAGGAAGTAGTGAGGACTTCACAAAAGTAGTGGATGAACTTGCTGCATTAGGCCAGACATTAGAAGTGGACATTCGTTTACAACATGAGCACATTTTCGATTGCATGCATCGTATTTAATAAGAGAGGAGGCCGAGTATGATTTCAAGATGGGAAGTATTAGAAACCAATAAGATGATCCAAGAGGAAAACTTAGACATACGGACAATTACAATGGGAATCAACCTCTTAGATTGCATTTCAGACGATATGGATAAACTGTGTAATAATGTTTATGATAAAATTACACAACGTGCAGAAAAACTTGTAGAGACAGGGGAAATAATCTCTAAAAAATACGGCATACCAATCGTGAATAAACGTATCTCCGTAACCCCTATTGCACTAGTAGGTGGGGCGACGAAAGCACAGTCTTATGTGCCGATTGCAATGGCGTTAGACCGAGCTGCAAAAGCAGTAGGTATCAACTTCATTGGTGGTTTTTCAGCACTTGTACAAAAAGGATGCACACCTTCTGATTTGGTATTACTAGAATCTATACCTGAAGCATTGGCAGTGACAGATCATGTATGTTCATCGATTAATGTAGGCTCTACACGTTCAGGTATTAATATGGATGCAGTCAAACGCATAGGAGAAATTATAAAACTTACTGCTGAACGTACAAAGGAAAGAGAAAGCATAGGCTGTGCCAAGTTTGTGGTTTTCTGTAATGCACCAGAAGACAATCCTTTTATGGCAGGTGCATTCCATGGGGTAGGTGAGCATGACACCGTTATTAACGTAGGTGTGAGTGGCCCTGGCGTTGTAAAAAAAGCCTTAGAAGAAGTGCGTGGTCGTGACTTTGAGACCATGTGTGAATGTGTGAAGCGTACAGCATTTAAAATTACCCGTGCAGGGCAGATGGTAGCCACAGAAGCAGCAAATACATTAGGGGTACCTTTTGGTATTATCGATTTATCACTGGCACCAACACCAGCAGTTGGTGATAGTATTGCAGAGATTGTGGAAGAGATGGGATTAGAATCAGCAGGTGCACCAGGAACGACAGCATCCATTGCCATTTTAAACGATTGTGTGAAAAAAGGCGGTGTTATGGCGTCTTCTTATGTAGGTGGCTTAAGTGGTGCCTTTATCCCAGTAAGTGAAGACCATGCTATGATTCGCGCGGCAGAGATAGGTGCACTCACTTTAGAAAAGTTAGAAGCAATGACTTGCGTGTGTTCGGTTGGACTAGATATGATCGCTATTCCAGGTGATACAAGTGCAAGCACTATTTCAGGAATTATAGCAGATGAAATGGCTATTGGTATGATTAATGCGAAGACAACAGCAGTTCGTATCATTCCAGTAGCAGGAAAAGGTATAGGTGAAAGTGTGGAATTTGGAGGGCTCCTTGGCCGTGCACCAATTATGGCAGTTAATCCTTATTCATGTGCGGCGTTTATCAATCGTGGAGGTCGTATTCCAGCCCCTATACATAGTTTTAAAAATTAAAAAAGCACCTTAGGAGGTTTCATGATGGCAAGAGTTTTAGAGAACCTAGACCCACAGAAAGTATTTTATTATTTTGAAGAAATAAGTCGTATCCCTAGAGGATCAGGCAATGAAAAAGCAGTAAGTGATTATATGGTGAAGTTTGCAGAAGAGCTTGGCCTTTGGGTAAAGCAAGATGAGGCAAACAATATCTACATCAAAAAGCCAGCAACTAAAGGGTATGAAAATGCACCGACAGTGATTATGCAGGGGCATTTAGACATGGTATGTGAGAAAAACAATGATACACAGCATGATTTTGAAACACAAGGATTAGACCTGTATATCGATGGAGATTTCATCCGTGCAAGAGGTACTACATTAGGTGCTGATAATGGTGTAGCGATCGCTTATCAGATGGCAGTACTTGCAGACGATACAATAGAGCATCCAGCTATTGAAGCATTAATGACAACAGAAGAAGAAACAGGCATGGGTGGGGTAGCAGCAATGCATCCAGAATACCTAGAAGGCAAGATGCTCATTAACTTAGATACAGATAATGAAGGTGAGTTCTTAGTAAGCTGTGCAGGTGGTGCCAAAGCACTTATTGAATTACCTGTAAGCTACGAGAAAATGGCAGAAGGCACAGTCCTTTACAACTTAAAGATCAATCAATTATTAGGTGGTCACTCAGGTGCAGACATTCACCGTGAGCGTGCCAATGCCAATGTGCTTATGAACCGTGTGTTAGATGCAGTACGTATGGTGATGCCACTACAACTTGCAGTACTTTCAGGTGGGACAAAAGACAATGTTATCACACGAGAAGCAGTAGCTACAGTAGCTATTCCGCAAAATCAGTGTGAAGCATTTGAAACCATTGTAGCGGACTATCAAGGGCTGTTTACAAGTGAGTATGAAGCACAAGACCCAGATGTTAAACTTGTAGCGATGAAGGTAGATAGTACAGTAGAAGTACTTTCACAAGAGCTATCAGAGAAAATCCTTGATATGATCATGATTATGCCTCATGGTATTATGGGCCAAAGCATGCAAATTGAAGGGCTTGTAGAAACATCTCTTAACATTGGGGTTGTACAACTAGAAAAAGAAATGCTTAAAATGGTCGTATCTATCCGTAGTTCGATGCCAACCAAAAAAGAAAATATCAAGCGTAAGATTGATACAGTATGTAAGTACATCGGTGCAAAATGCATTCTTACAGGCGATTATCCTGCATGGGTTTATGCAAGTGAATCCCCATTACGTGATAAAGCAGTGGAAGTATTTGAAGAGATCTATGGCAAAAAACCTGAAATTAAAGCGATTCATGCAGGTCTTGAATGTGGCTTTATCTTAGAAAAAATGCCAGGTGTAGATATGATCGCTTTTGGTCCAAACACTTATGACATTCATTCACCTGAAGAACGTGCAAGTATTTCTTCAATGGAGCGTGTATACGGTTACCTCATTGCACTCTTAAAAGACATGAAAAACCTTTAGACATTAGATCAAGGAGACCTCTATGAAAATTGAAAAAAATAATAAGTATTTCACCATTGCGGCGTACACTGTGGCAACGGTAGTCGTTATTATGGTATTAGCTTTCATGCTTTTACGTATTCAAGTCATAGGGGGGTATTTAGTAAACATTATTAAAAAAGTATTTACACTTTTTGCACCACTTTTATTTGGGTTTATTATAGCGTATTTAATGGATCCTTTAGTGGCGTTCTACGATAAAAGATGTGGGAAGTTACCTACATGGCATCAAAAGAAAAAGGTAGGGGGAGCTACTGAAGCAGTTGGCAATACGCGTGTATTGCCAACCTTACTAGCTTTCCTTACCTTTATTGCGTTTTTGGGCCTTATTATTTTGATTGTAGTGATTAATGTAAGAGATGTGATGGGGGTTTTGCAGCACACAGCAATGAATGAAACCTTAGAAAATTATGTGGCTGCATTTCATAATCTCTTGAGAAATGTAGATGAGATGGCCAATGATATACCTTTTGTACAAGGGCATATAGAAGTCATTGGTAAAATATACGGCTTTATCGAGCAGTTCATTGACCAAATGTCATTAAAAGTAGTGGCTTTATTAAAGGGAATAGGTGGTCAGCTCATTAGTATAGGCTTAGGCATAGTCATTGCTTTTTACTTGTTGCAAGACAAGAAAAAATTACTCATTATATGGCAGCGATTACTTTTATTATTCGTGCCTAAGTCTATTCGTAATGAAGTGATGGATATAGGGCGAGACATTGACTATGTCTTTTCAGGCTATATTAGAGGGCAGCTTATTGATGCGGTCATTATGGGAACGTTGATAAGCATTGCTTTGACGTGTATTGGTATAGACTTTGCGATTATTATCGGGATTATATCAGGGATTTTCAACTTGATTCCTTATTTTGGCCCAGTAGTAGGCTTCGTGCTTGCAGGGTTTATAGGCTTTATCGGTGGGGAACCTCAAAAAGGGATTTATGCAGTCCTTGCGGTGGTAGCCCTTCAGCAGTTAGATGGCTGGGTAATCGTGCCTCATATTATGGGTGAGACGGTGAAGCTACATCCTATTGTGGTGTTATTAGCTATCGTCATAGGAGGTCAACTCTGGGGGCTCGTAGGCTTCTTATTAGCCGTTCCTGCGGTTGGTTTTATAAGACTTCTGATTATACGCTACATGGGTGATGTCTTCTCAGGAAAAGAACAGTAAAAAAAATAAAGTGTACCTTCTGTAGAGAGGGTACACTTTGTTTTTGTATTAGATAAGATTCACTTGGTGGAATACTTTCTTTCCTTTTTGAATCATCAGTGCATTGTCAGTAAAGTTCGCAGTTGTTACTTTGTAATCAAGTGCTTCGACAGCGACACCTTCTAATTTGATACCTTTTTGATCGATTAAGCGACGTGCTTCTGAGCGAGATGGCACAAGTTTAAGTTCATCCACAACAAGTGTGATGATATCGATGCCTTCACCTGCAAAAAGACTTGCTGATAAATCAGTTGTAGGAAGAGAACCGCTTGCACCTTTACCACCGAAAGCAGCTTTTGCGCCTACTTCAGCTTTTTTAGCTTCTTCTTCTCCGTGTACGATTTTTGTTACTTCGAAAGCAAGTACTTCTTTTGCTTTATTGATTTCAGCACCTTCAAGGCTAGCAAGACGGTTTACTTCCTCCATTGGAAGGAATGTAAGAAGTGATAAACATTTCTTTACATCTGCATCGGCAATGTTTCTCCAGTATTGGTAGAATTCGTAAGGAGATGTTTTTTCAGCATCTAACCATACAGCACCGTTTTCAGTTTTACCCATTTTCTTACCTTCACTATTTGTAAGAAGAGAGAAAGTCATACCGAAAGCTGTATCGCCGTGGAGACGTCTTACAAGCTCGACACCACCTAAGATGTTTGACCATTGGTCGTTTCCGCCTAACTCAAGTTTACAGTTGAACTTTCTGTAAAGTTCTAAGAAGTCGTAAGATTGCATAAGCATATAGTTGAATTCTAAGAAAGAAAGACCTTTTTCAAGACGTTGTTTGAAACACTCAGCTGTAAGCATACGGTTTACAGAGAAGTGTACACCAATTTCTCTTAAGAATTCGACGTAGTTTAAGTTAAGAAGCCAGTCACCATTATCAACGATAATCGCTTGATCGTTATCAAAAGAGATAAAACGAGAAAGTTGGTTTTTGAAGCAAGCTACGTTGTGTGCGATAATTTCTGGAGTAAGCATTTTTCTCATGTCAGTTTTGCCAGTTGGGTCACCAACCATACCTGTACCACCACCGAGTAGGGCGATTGGGCGATGTCCTGCTTGTTGCATGTGAGACATTGCCATAACTGTTACAAAGTGACCAACGTGTAAGCTATCTGCAGTTGGGTCGAAACCGATGTAAAAAGTAACTTTTTCTTTGCCTAAAAGTTCTCTGATTTCTTGTTCGTGTGTTGTTTGTTGAATAAAGCCACGTTCCATTAAAACGTCAAAAGCATTCATTATTCAAACCTCCTTATAATGTGTTATTTTCATATTTTTTGTATTTTGGGTAAAAAAAAAGTAGCTATCATCCTGATAAGGACGAGCTAACTCGTGGTACCACCTTAATTTGCAGACAAAGTCTGCCTCGAAGCGATAACGGAACTACCGGTGCATAGCACA
Organism: Cellulosilyticaceae bacterium; assembly: GCA_051656485.1. Taxonomy (GTDB): domain Bacteria; phylum Bacillota; class Clostridia; order Lachnospirales; family Cellulosilyticaceae; genus JBOFDK01. Next base: position 8,710 of record JBOGBZ010000070.1, on the reverse strand, counting down.
ACTCAGAAGGTGTAATTCATAATATATACTGGATGTACTCGCACCAACCGTACACTCTCTGGGAAACCACACATATATTATTACTAGGTCTTCATCAATGTTTTTTTGATATATGGGTTATTATAGCATAGAGAAAAAATATTTCAAGTATTTTAATGTTTAAAAGGTGTAAAATGTGAGAATATATATTAAAATAGAATTCTAAATTTTAAAAATAATGTAAGGGGGAGACGATGTATCAAGTTGAAAGAGGAAAGCCGATATTAGGATGTATACCGTGTGGAGAAAGGATGCAATGGGGTATTTATGCACCGTCTGCGAGTGTCATGGTGTTGAAAATTTATGAGCATGCTTATGATACAGTGCCAGTGCTGGAACAGGTACTAGACCGTACACATTATGGGACAGGAGATATTTTTCATGTGATGCTTTGTGGTTTGCCAAAAATAGAGGCCTATACATGGCAGCTTCAAGATAAAGAAGGATGTTTAAGTGAATGTTTATTAGACCCGTATTGTAAAGGGGTTATAAAAGCGTCTAAAGGGCACCAGCAGTATCGTAATTTAATTAGAGTAGATAGTGTCTATGAGGGAAGTAGACCCCGCGTTCCATGGCAAGAAACCATCATCTATGAGCTTCATGTAGGGCATTTCACCAAAAGTCCAAGTAGTGGGATGAGTGACGTGAGAAAAGGGACTTTCTTAGGGCTTATGGAGAAATTACCGTATCTTCAAAAGCTTGGGGTCACAACCATTGAACTGCTACCAGTATTCAAGTGGAATAAAAAAACACTGCGAAATAGGCATCCACATACAGGTGAAATCTTAGAAGATGAGTGGGGCTATAATCCCATTGCTTTTTTTGCATTAGCAGATGACTATGCCGTAGATCCACTGCAAGTGAGAGAAGAGTTTTTGACATGTGTAAAAGCCATTCATGACTTAGGTATGGAGGTCATTCTCGATGTGGTCTACAATCATACAGGTGAAGGTGGCGAAGGCGGGAAAGTCTTTCATTTTAAGGCATTAGGTGATGAGCAGTATTATAAAAAAGTTGCCAACCAGTATCTGAATTGTTCGGGAACAGGCAATGTGCTGAATAACGGGCATATCGTCGTGAAAAACATGATTATCGAAAGTCTAAGATACTGGGTGCTAACTTTTGGAATCGATGGGTTTAGATTTGACTTAGCATCTATTTTACAGCAGGATGACCAAGGGAAGTGGTGCGAACAAGGGTTGCTGAAGGATATTGCCAATGACCCCATACTTGGTTTGGTGAAGCTTATCAGTGAAAGCTGGGATGCGAAAGGAAGTTATGACGTGGGGCGGATGCCTGGGTCTTTTAGAGAGTGGAGTGATTTTTACCGGGATACGGTACGTAAAGTTGTGAAAGGTGATATGGGGCTTGTGAGAAATATGGCACAGTGCCTTGTAGGTGAAGCCATTCGTTACCGAGAGACTTCCAAAGGGGCTTATCATAGCATTCATTTTATTACGGCACATGATGGATTTACCATGTGGGACTTGGTGAGCTACAATACCAAGCATAATGAAGTGAATGGTGAAAATAATAGGGATGGGCACAATGCGAATTATAGTTTCAATCATGGCATTGAAGGAGAAACAACGGATGAAACGATCCTTAACATACGCTTTAAATGTATGAAAAACTACTTTGCACTTTTACTTCTCAGTAGAGGGGTACCTATGTTTGTGATGGGAGATGAAGTGGCAAGAACGCAACAAGGTAATAATAATGCTTTTTGTCAGGATAATGAAAGTGTATGGATGGAATGGGAGTGGGATGAAAGAAAAGAACTGCTCTTAGAGTTTGTACGGCAGATGATTGCTTTTAGAAAAGAGTGCAAATGGTTGAAAAATGAAGCAAGCAGTCAGCTTATATGGCATGGTGTAAGATGCAATGAACCAGATTGGTCATATCATTCAAGGAGTTTGGCATGGGAGCTCAAAGGGGAATGTGAAAGGTATTATATCATTGTGAATAATTATATCGAAGAGCTAAGTTTTGAACTGCCGAGAACTGAGAAAAAGTGGCGAAAAGTAATCGACACAGATAAGAGACAAAGTGTATTGCGTTATATGTATTATGGTGATGCAAAAGAACGTATAGCACCGTATAGTTTATGTGTTTTTAGTGAAGGATAAAAAGAAAGAAGAAGCATGGGCACCTTCAGCAAGGTACACATGCTTCTTTTTGACACCACACTAGGCGACAAGATAGCTCAGTAAATGCTTAGGTACTTGATGTTTTGAACAGGATGCACCGATGATGAAGTTCACATCGTAGGTTTCAGAAAGATAGTTGAGTTTTTCGATAAGAGAAGAAAGTTCATCGATGCCAAGATGGGTAATTTTGATGATTTCATCTATAAAAATAAGTTCGATATCATGATTACTAGAAAGGATACCACACAAGAAACCAAAGAAATCATGTGGGTTAATGGGAAATGTGTTTGCTTCGATAAGACGTATGTGATGGGATAAATCAAGGCGGTGTTGCGTTGTACTATCAACATAGATAATGTGACCGTTAATAAGCTTACTTTGTTCGTTGGCAAGAGCAATCATTTGTTTTGTTTTACCTTCTCCGGTTTGACCAGTAATAATCTGAATCATGGATATCACCCCTAATTTGATTTATAATAATATTTATTCAACTTCACCTAAAAAATGTACTTTTTTAATGAAAAAATATAATTTTTAGTACCAAATCAAGAAAAAATCAAGTTAAAACAAGCATAATAGACAAAAACAACTAGGACAAGGGGTCCTAGTTGTTGATGGGTTTATGATTTGAAGCCATTATTTGAAAGACGACCAAACAATGTAAGAGAATAAATACCTGCAATACCTACAAGTGCATAAACGACACGACTAATCCATGAGCTCATACCGCCGAATAAGGCAGCTACGAGATCAAATTGGAAAAAGCCGATAAGACCCCAGTTAAGTGCTCCGATAATAACTAAGGTAAGTGCAATGTAATCAAAAGTTTTTGCTTGCATGATAATAACCCCTTTCAAGAGTATTAATGTATGGATATATTATTAGCATCAAAAAAAAAATTATACATTTTAAGTTAAATGGAATATTTACCCAAGTACGAGCTATAATAAAGTATAGGCTTGTTTGACAAATAAAAAACTTCCCTTTAGGATAGTAGAGAAAGGAGTTTTTAATGTGGAGACTTATAAAAGATATGCAGATTATTTGAAAAACAAGTATGGTGATAAAGTTTATAAAATACCGATTCATTTACCAGTGACCTGTCCGAATCGAGATGGTGAATGTGGAAGTGGCGGATGTACGTTTTGTAGTGAAGATGGTGCAGGGTATGAAATGCTTGATGCGAAGACTTCTATTCAGGAGCAATTAGAAACCAATATAGCTTATATTGGCAAACGCTATAAAGCCAAGTATTTTATTGCTTATCTTCAAAATTATAGCAATACGTATATGCCGTTAGAGACATTTAAAGAAGTGTTAGGTCAGATACAGCATGAAGATTTGGTGGGGATTAGTATTTCCACACGCCCTGATTGTATAGGTGATGACTACTTAAAAGCGGTGGCTGAATGGGCTGAATGTCATCAGATGGATGTGTGTATTGAACTTGGCTTACAAACAGTGAATTACCATACCTTAGATAAGATTAATAGAGGACATAGTTTGAGTGAATACATTGATGCAGCCTTACGTATCAAGGCGTTTAACTTCCAACTTTGTACTCATTTGATTCTGAATTTACCATGGGATACAGAGCGAGATGTGATTGAGAACGCTAAGATGATGAGTGTATTACAAAGTGATTATGTGAAACTCCATGCCCTGTACATCGTCAAAAATACTGTCATGGGCGATGCTTATCTGAAAGGTGAAGTACCGATGATTTCTGTGGAAGCGTATATGGAGCGTGTTATTACATTCCTTCGCTACTTAGATCCAGAAATTGTGGTGCAGCGCATTATAGGTAGAGCACCAGAAGCGTATACTTTATTTGCAAACTGGGACATGAGTTGGTGGAAAATCCATGATACCATTGTAGAAAAGATGCAGGAGCAAGGTGTGACACAAGGGGATCTTTGTAACTATAAAAATGGAAAAGCCTTAAAACGCTTTCACCATGAATAAATGACTAAAGAAGAAGCATAATAGTGTGCTTCTTTTTGCTTTTTTATAAGGTTAAGGGGGAGAAAAAGATGTCAGGGATACAACGTTTTTTAAGTCAGAAAGCATATGAATGGCAACGTAAGCAAGCTAGAAAAGGGCCGCGTAAAGGAATCGGCACAGGGGGCGTACAATTACCTAAGATTATAGGGTTTAAAATTGAAGGTGGAAAAGTCGGGATGCCAAGTCTTCCAGGTGTGCCAAGTGGAAACAAACGACCTAGTAGTAGAAGACGACGTAATGAAGGGGCCATTGATCCGAAAAAAATAATAGGGATCGCATTGATTGCTATTGGATGCTTACTCCTATTAGGTAAGTGCTTTGGAGGAGGAGAAGAAAGTAAGCCAAAAAAAGAGGCAGCCTCCGAAGTGCGACAGGAAATGACCGTTGATTTTGAAAGTTATGTACAAGACTTAAATCTTAGTGAGAAAGAAATGCATCGTCTTCAAAAATATACGATCAAGCATCGTATGCCACTTGCCCATACCTTAGGTGTATGGGCATTAACAAGTTATGAGGGAAAAAACAGTAGACAACTAAGTCAAGCATTAAAAGAAGGGCAAGGTATTGAAAAGGATGAAAGGTATCAGCAAGCTTTTGAGGTGTACAAGCAATTTATCTATGATGTGGAAGTCTTTCCTATCGGGAAGCCGAAGAGTTATGTCTATGAAAATGGTTGGAAACAGCAGAGAAGTTATAAAGGGGAAAGGCTTCATTACGGGATTGACTTGATGGCAAAAGAAGACAAGCCAGGTGTCATTGAAATTGTAAGCATGACCAATGGCATTGTGGAAAACGTCGGTTGGAATGAGGTAGGAGGATATCGTGTCGGGATACGCAGTGAAGGGGGCGCGTATTTTTACTATGCTCACTTGGATGAAGCACCCACTTCTTTGAAAAAAGGGGATTATGTGTATGCAGGGCAACAGATAGGGTATATGGGGAACTCTGGATACGGCGTGGAGGGAACGAAAGGAAAGTTTCCAGTACACTTGCATCTTGGCATTGCAGTGGAAAAAGGAGAGAACAAAGAGTACTGGGTGAATCCTTATAGTTTACTTAAATACCTTGAACGGTATGGGCGGTTCTAGTGCAGGGTATCCGTTGTAAGGCGATTGGGTCTATGCTATAATAAGACATCAAACGAAGGAGACGGCATATGAAAGTTTTTGCAATAGGCGATTTACATTTAGCCCAGAGCGTCGCAAAGCCCATGGCAATCTTTGGTGGGCAGTGGGAAAATCACATAGAAAAAATAAAAGAAGCATGGGAAACGACAGTAAGTGATGAGGATTTAGTCATCTTATGTGGTGACCTTTCTTGGGCGATGCGCTTCCATGAAGCAGAAAAAGACTTAGGGTTCATTGATGCATTACCAGGATACAAAATATGTATCCGAGGGAATCATGATTATTGGTGGGAGAAGATTACGAAGCTTAACACCATGTATGAGTCTATTTATTTTTTGCAAAACACAAGTTTTCAGTGGAACGGTGTCACCATTTGTGGAACGAGAGGGTGGCTTTGCCCGACGGTAGATGGCTTAGCAGAAGAAGATGAGAAGATTTACGTAAGAGAAGGTGGCCGTCTGAAACTTTCATTAGAAGATGCAAAGAAAAAAGAGGCAGCGACTCTGATTGTCGCACTACATTATCCACCTACAGCTACCGCGCAAGAAGCGACGGTATTTACAGAATTGATGGAAGCTTATGGGGTGGATTATGTAGTCTATGGTCACCTTCATGATGAAACGTCATGGCAACAGTGTTTGATGGGTGAAAAAAATGGGACAAGTTATCAACTTGTAGCGGCTGATGATTTAGACTTTAAACCATACCTGCTTATGGAACTTTAAAGAGAGAGGAACGACGATGAATTTACCAATACAATTTCAGCAAAAGATGCAGACCTTATTGGGCGCGGAATATGAAGATTATTTACAAAGTTACGAACTTCCTAAATACCAAGGTATTCGTATCAATACTTTGAAGATGACCATGGAGGAATGGGAGAAGATGAATCCTTTTTCGGATTTAGAGTCAGTGCCATGGTGTGAGGAAGGGTACTACTATATAGAAAGTAAGCCAAGTAAACATCCGTATTATTATGCAGGCCTTTATTATATACAAGAGCCAAGTGCTATGTCACCAGGGGCGTATATTCCTATTGAAAAAGGTGATAAAGTATTAGACTTATGTGCAGCACCGGGTGGTAAGTCCACACAAGTTGCAGCAAAGCTTGGGCACACAGGCTTACTTGTGAGCAATGACATTAGTACCAATCGTGCGAAGGCACTGGTTAAAAACTTAGAGAACTTTGGTGTGAGACAAATGATGGTTGTCAATGAAGCACCAGAGAACTTGGCACGTGTATGGCCAGAGTACTTTGATAAAATCCTGATCGATGCCCCATGTTCGGGGGAAGGGATGTTTAGAAAAGATGATTTGGCTATCAAAAGCTGGGAGACTCATGGTATAGACTACTGCACAGCTTTACAAGAACCTATCTTAGAAGCAGCGGCTACCATGCTTAAAGCAGGTGGGATGATGCTGTACTCCACATGTACCTTTTCACCAGAAGAAAATGAAGTGATGATTGATGCTTTCTTAAAGGCACATCCGAGTTTTCGTGTGGTACCACTAAAAGGTGTGGGAGGTATTCAGGAAGGGCGTCCAGAATGGTGTGATGCAGATCCATCATTAAAAGGTGCCTTACGCTTATGGCCACACCATATGAAAGGGGAAGGTCACTTCTTATGTCTTCTTCAAAAGACAGAAGGAGAAGGGCGTAAGACAAAGCCTATGGAAGGTGTGAAGCGCCTCAAAGACTACCCAGTGGTTCATGAATTTATAACGAAACATACCACATTAAGTGGTGATGAAAAAGTCATGGTACTAGAAGATCGTATATTTCTCGTGACAGAAGGTGCACCGACAACGAAAGGTTTACGTATGATGCGTAGTGGAATGCTCCTTGGACATTTAAAGAACAAACGCTTTGAACCATCTCATATGCTAGGCATAAGCTATCCGTTAGACTGCTATAAGCAAGTGGTTCACTTACAATCAGATGAAGACGTCTTACGTTACTTGAAAGGTGAGACACTTTTAGTCGATGCACCGAAGGGGTATCATATAGTAGCTAAAGATGGCCATCCTTTAGGATGGGTTAAAAGCAATAATGGAGCATTAAAAAATCAATATCCGCCGACATGGCGTTTAATGGGGTGACAGAAATGGCAGTAAAAAAAATGCGTTTAGATAAATATTTAGTACATGTAGGCATCGGTTCACGTAGTGAAGTTCAGAAGCTTATCAAACACAAAAAAGTACAAGTAGATGGGGTAGTAGTAAGTAAACCAGAGACTGGCATTGTAGCAGGTGAAGCGAAAATTACAATGGGAACGCAAGAGATTGCATACCAAGAATACTACCATTTCATCATGAATAAGCCAGCAGGCGTTATTACGGCGACAGAAGACCCAAGACATGAGACTGTACTAGATCTTATGGAGAGTGTCGATCAAAACAAAGAAGTGGCACCAGTGGGGCGCTTAGATAAAGATACAGAAGGGCTTTTAGTACTGACTAGTGATGGCAAATTAAATCATCAGCTTTTATCGCCTAAAAAGCATGTGGACAAGGTGTATTATGCAAAAGTAGAAGGATGTGTGGACGTGGCAGATCAAGAAGCTTTTGAAGCGGGTGTAGCCATTGGTGATTACAAGTGCATGCCAGCTAAATTAGATATCCTTACAGCAGGTGACGTATCAGAAGTGCATATCACCATTAAAGAAGGTAAGTTCCATCAAGTAAAGCGTATGATGCAAGCTGTAGGGAAAGAAGTGGTATACCTTGAGCGTATACAAATGGGAGGCCTTAAGTTGCCGACAGATATCCCAAGAGGGAGCTATCGTCCGTTGACTGAAGAAGAACTTAAGCAGTTGAAGGGGGAAGACTAAGTGAAAAAGGCGTATAAAGCCGTATTATTTGATTTGGATGGCACCTTGATTGATTCGATGTGGGTATGGGAAAAAATCGATGAGGTGTTTTTAGGAAAATACAATATCACACCACCGAAGGATATGGACAGTGTGCTAGAAGGTAAGAGCTTTACAGAGACAGCTACGTATTTTAAAGAGCGCTTCAGACTTGATGAAAGTGTGGAAGCCATTAAAGACTGCTGGAATCAGCTTGCATGGGAATTTTATACACAGCAAGTACCCCTTAAACCAGGCGTAGCCAGCTTTTTAGATTACCTTAAAGAAAAAAATATTAAAATGGGTATTGCTACAAGTAATAGCGTGGAGCTTGTGACAGCTGTTTTAGAACATTTAGGGATTCAAGGTTACTTTGAAACCGTACGTACATCCTGTGAAGTTGAAAAAGGAAAACCCCATCCATACATTTACCTAAAAGTTGCAGAGGAACTGGGTGTAGCACCTGAAGATTGCCTTGTATTTGAAGATGTACCCAATGGGGTACGCGCAGGGCTTAATGCAGGGATGGATGTATGGGCGG
>JBOGBZ010000069.1:0-5557 GCA_051656485.1 Cellulosilyticaceae bacterium | reverse complement strand
GAGTTTAAATCCATAGTTGATCTCATCTTTTTTAGTCATCAAGTTTTTCATTCTCTTTCTATCATTATTCAATGCTTTTTTAGTCTTACCTTTTGCCATCACCTTAATCATTTCCACCTTTTTTTCCATCAAAAAAAGGGTTACTATACTTCTTTTATAGTAACCCCATCTTCTTAAATAAACAATAGTAAGCTTACAGCCATAACAGCCATACCACCAATAAGACCATAAATAGATAAGTGATGCTCGCCATACTCTCTCGCTGCTGGTAAAAGCTCATCAATGGAGATAAACACCATAATGCCTGCCACTGCTGCAAAAATAATCCCGAAAGTCATCTCATTAAAAAGCTGCTTAAGAAGTACAAACCCAATAAGTGCACCTATCGGCTCTGACATGCCCGATAAAAAAGAATAGAGAAAAGCTTTCTTCTTATCACCAGTAGCATAATAAATTGGTACAGATACAGAAATACCTTCAGGTATATTATGGATGGCAATGGCCACTGCAATTGGTAATGCGATACTCATATCATCTAATGCAGAAACAAAAGTTGCTAAACCTTCTGGAAAGTTATGAATCCCTATGGCAAGCGCTGTCAGTACGCCCATGCGATAAAGCCCTTTTTTCTTTGATTCTTCTTCGGTCATGCCCTCCACAGACTTTACCTCATGGGGGTTTTGGGCACTAGGAATCAGTTTATCGATTAATGCAATCACTGCAATCCCACCAAAGAACGCCATAACTGTTAACCATTTTCCTTGCTTATCTCCTACGGCTACGACTAAAGATTGCTGTGCTTTTGCGAAGATTTCCACCATGGAAACATAAATCATGACGCCAGCTGAAAACCCAAGACTAATGGCTAAAAACTTTGTATTGGTCTTTTTGGTAAAAAAAGCGATGCAGCTTCCTATACCTGTTGCTAATCCTGCAAATAATGTAATCAGAAATGCTACTAGGACTTGTTCCATGATTTAAAGCACCAAACTTGGAGGGGTATATACCCTTGCTCCTAATTCTGTATCTAACAAATAGAGGCCTTTGCCATCTTGCCCAAAAAGCTTATATTTCTTTATAAGATCTTCTGCATTCTTCTCTTCCTCTACCTGCTCTTTTATAAACCAATCTAAAAACTGCATCGTTCTAAATTCTTTCTTGCCCATCGCCACTTCATAAATGTGGTCAATAGATGTCGTCACTGTACGCTCATGAGCCAGTGTTTCTTCTAAAGGCTTATTCACGTCCTCATATGCCGTTGTATCGGCTGCTATATCTTGTAAAACAATATGTTCGCCATTATTTTGCAAATACTTCATAAATAACATGGCATGATCTTGCTCTTCTTTTGCTTGGATAAAAAACCAGTTAGCAAACCCTGATAAGTTCACTTCCTCATAATACTGTGAAATAGCTAGGTACAAATACGCTGAATACAATTCTTTGTTGATTTGGTCATTCATTAATGTGACAACTTCTTGTGCTAACATAAATACCCCCTACTTTGATTTATTATAAAACATCCCTTACTCCACAACCTCTAAAGGCCTTTCAAAGAGTTGACGAATGGTTTTATACTTACCAAAAACAACCACGATATCTTCCTCTAAAATACATGTATCCCCAGTTACCGTGGTGAGCATTTCACCACTTCTTTTGATGAGTACGATTTGCACTTGATACTGTGCTTTAAGTCCTGACTTTTCCAGTGGTATCTTCTCTAAAAAGTACGGTACATAATTCATCTGAATTTCTGCCATCACACTTTCGCCATATGTATCCAAAACCATAATGGGATTGGAACCTTCCCCAAACATCATTTTATTTCCCATTCGCTGGATAAAATGATCAAAGGCTTTTCGAATACCCGTAAATCGTAAAACCACATAGATTATTACAATAGCTGGAAAAATAATAAAAAAGATGCCCCATATACTTTGAATTTGTGAACGCGATAAACTAATGAAAATGTTGACGATGATTGATACAATGGTCACCGTAAAAGAATACCCAAAAAGCATAGTCATACGTGCCAGCCTTCTTCTAATCTTAGATGATGTGATGAGTTCACTTTCCGCCGTGGTATAACCACTATTTGTCAGCATGGATATCACCTGAAATCTGGCTTTTTCCTGAGTAAGTCCTGTCAGTCTAAATAGAACTGTAAAAATCTCTGCAATCATCATATACACCACAATAAAAATAACAAATAAAATAAGTGCACCTACAAGTCCCATCTCTCACCTCCTTTTATCATTATATCATATTTCTGACTTTTCAAAACAAAAAGTCTGCTTTAAGAAAACTTTTATAGTTTTCTTAAAGCAGACTTTCTTTTGTGTCTTAATTCTTATGAAATAATATCTATACAATCTATCGGCATACGATACGTGACATCTTTACGTTCAACAATAATCGTAATCTTTTGCTTCAGTTCGTCATCTTCTGAAATCTTACGCAAAAGTTCCCTTGTTGGATTGATGGCATACGGATGACCTACCATACGTAGCATGGTTAAATCCCCTGCAGTATCACCATACGCATAGCTCTCACTTAAATCAATGTCATACTTCTCTACCATATCAAGGATTGCTCTACGCTTACTGTCCGCATCCCACATAGGCGTTACTTCTCCTGTATACTTGTCGCTAGCATCCACCTGATAGATCGTCCCTCTAAAGTCATCCATGCCATACTTATTAGACATTTCTTGTACAAGCTCTCTAGGTGATCCCGATATAGCAATGACCTTATGGCCTTCTGCCTTATGCCATCCGATACGTTGTCTTGAAAAAGTATACACACGGTCTCCTTTTTGTTCGATGACACGCTTTGCCACATAAGCTACTTGATGTGACTTCACATCTTGTATCGCTTCTTTATAGACGTCTACCATCTTCAGAAGATAAGTGTCATAGTCTCCCTGTCTTTTATCCCAACTTAAGAACGCTGGGCGTACTTCACTGTACCATTTGCTTCCTTCTATGAGCTCATACTTCACCATCTTTTTAAAAACTTCTGTAATAAGCCCTTCACGGTAAATGGTTCCATCAATATCAAAAAATGCTGCTGTCGCCATAAGACACCTCCTTCTATAATTATGCATTAGTATAGTCATGTCTGCTCTCCTTGTCAACGACTTCTACATTTTCCACCAAAAGTCGGGGCACACTAAACATAAATCTAAAACTTATACTTGACAGTTCAAGGCTTTGGATAGGATAATTATAAATTATGCCCTCATGTTACATACATGACTCATGCAAGTAACTCTAAACAATTAAAAACAAAGGATGGTTTATATGTCGTTACAAAATAAAGATGCAATCGAAAAACGCAGAACCTTTGCCATCATCTCTCACCCGGATGCTGGTAAAACAACACTTACAGAGAAATTCCTTCTTTACGGAGGTGCGATCCGTGAAGCTGGTTCTGTTAAATCTCGTCGTTCTCAAAAACACGCGGTTTCTGACTGGATGGAAATCGAAAAGCAAAGAGGGATCTCTGTTACATCAAGTGTACTTCAATTCAACTACGATGGTTACTGTATTAATATCCTTGATACACCAGGACATCAGGACTTCAGTGAAGATACTTACCGTACCCTAGTAGCTGCTGATAGTGCCGTGATGGTTATCGACTCTGCTAAAGGGGTCGAAGCACAAACAAAGAAACTTTTCAAAGTTTGTAAAATGCGTGGCATTCCTATCTTTACCTTCATCAATAAAATGGATGCACAAGGTATTGATCCACTAGAACTTATTGAAGACATCGAAAATGCCCTTGGTATTCGTGCATGTCCTATGGACTGGCCTATCGGATGTGGCAAAGAGTTCAAAGGTGTGTACAACCGTCACAAAAAACAAATCGAGCTTTTCCAAGACGGTAACCATGGTCAATCAATTGCTAAAGCAATCCAATGTGACCTTGAAGACGAAAGCTTAAAAGACCTTTTAGGCGAACACCTTTACGAGAAACTTCTTGAAGACATCGAACTTCTTGATATGGCGGGCGATACTTTCGACTTAGACCAAATCTTAAGTGGTGAACTCACACCTGTCTTCTTCGGTAGTGCGATTACTAACTTCGGGGTAGAACCTTTCCTTGAGGCTTTCTTAACTATCAGCCAGCCACCACAACCTCGTGAAAGTAACCTTGGCGCCATCCAACCTACGGAAGAGTTCTTCTCAGGCTTTATCTTCAAGATTCAAGCGAATATGAACCCTGCACACCGTGACCGTATCGCCTTCCTTCGTATTTGCTCTGGTAAATTCGAAAAAGGTATGATGGTTAACCATATCCAAAAAGGCAAGAAAGTAAAGCTTGCTCAACCACAGCAATTCTTAGCACAAGAACGTGCTTTCGTTGATGAAGCTTTCCCTGGAGACATCATCGGTATCCACGACCCAGGTATCTTCAATATCGGTGATACACTGTGTAGTGCGAACAACAACCTTCAATACCAAGGCATCCCTCAGTTCTCACCTGAGCACTTTATGCGTATTTCTACTGTCAATGCCCTTAAGCGTAAGCAGTTCTTAAAAGGTGTGCTTCAGCTTGCTGAAGAAGGTTCTATCCAAGTATTCAAACCTCACTTCACAGGTAATGAAGAAGTCATCGTAGGGGTTGTTGGGGTGCTTCAGTTCGAAGTACTTGAATACCGCCTCAATAACGAATACGGCGTAGAAATCAAAAAACAAGGTCTTCCATACCGCTTTATCCGTTGGATTGACATGGAGAACTTCGATCACTCAAGCTTCAAGCTTCCTTCAGACGTGCTTCTTGCTGAAAATGAAGAAGGTACACCAGTTGTGCTCTGTCAATACGAATGGTCTATTAAGAAGATCGAAGAATACAACCCTGGTTGTAAATTAACAGAAACACATTTAAATACACGCATGTAACAAAGAACCCCCCTCATATTTGAGGGGGGTTCTTTGTTAGCAATTACAGCAGCATACACTAATCCAATTAGCATTTTTCATACATTCGGCATTATAAGTTGCAAAAGAAATACCGATAGGCTCTATGCCATATTGTAGATGCAAAACCTGTGCAAATACTTTAGCCGCTACTTCTTCGTAGTTACTACATACATTAGAAATGTCATCATTGAAGAATTGAATAACATAGGGTTCTACAACGACCACTACACTGCCAACTGATGCTTGTTGCGGTGGTGGTAAGGTCCCTGCTACATTCAACAAGCCTTTTACAAGTGGATTACACCATAAAGCATTTTTCAAAATTTGAATTACTTGCTCCACAGTAGTAATCGCTTGATTTGGCATAGGGACAAGCGTACCATTATAGTAAACTTCTGCAATCACTTTAATATTACCAAAAGTATAGATCTCAGGTACCACAAGTCCTATTGCTTCTACTTGATTTATACAAGTAGCCACATCAATACGTAGCGTATAATTACCACTTGCACCTGCTACTAATTCACCTACTGTCACACCAGGCGTTTTACCAATTGTATAAGCTAGTTGATTTCTTAAAGTATACCAAGGTGGTGATAAAGTTACTCCATTACTCATATCATCAACCTCCT
>JBOGBZ010000068.1:0-5114 GCA_051656485.1 Cellulosilyticaceae bacterium | reverse complement strand
ATATACACTCCTTTTCCAATCACCGAGTATATCATTAGATTTGTTTCTTTTCAACAAAAATATTTATGCTTTTTGATTTTTGTTGTTATTCACCTTGTTTAAGTAGCAATTCTTGGATTTTATTGTTTAATTGTTGTTGTAATTCATACTGTTCTTCTCTTAAAATCTCAATTTTTTGATTAAACTGTAATTTTTGTTCAAGGAGAGCGTTTTTATTTTCTAATGCATAGCGTGATTTCACTTCTTCTAGTTCATGTTCTTTCTTTTCTAGTGTGTTTTCTTGCTCTTTTTGTAACTTTTCATTTTCTCGTTGCATAAACCAAACTTCAGAAGCCAATTCATCATTACGATTCTTAAGTTTAGTAATTTCTTCATTGCGTTCATCGATCTCTAGCTGTAATCTCTCGTATTGGCTTATTTGCTCGGTTAAGCGCTTTACTTCTTGCTCAAATTTCGCTTCTAGCATACTTTGCTGTTTAATCTGCACTTTCTGCTCATCGATCGTTTCTTTTAACCTTATTATTTCCTTATCTTTATCCACAATCTCTTCTTCAAGTACCTGATGCGCTTTCACTCCTTCTTGCTCTTTTTCTTCAAGTTCCTTTATTTGCTCTTTTAAGGCTTCTATCTCTTCATCTTTCTTTTTAATCACTTCATCTTTCTCACCAAGGCGGTCTTCTACCACCAACTGGGTGCGTTCGTTCATATTGATATAAAGATGCTGAATGCGTTGTAAAAGTCGCTGAAGTTCATCGATATCTGAACTTATAACGCTTTCTTTCGCTTTTTCTTGCTCTAATTTATAAGTATGTACAAGTAAATTCATGAATTCTTTCCCTGTTAATTGGGTACCTTTCATTAATTCGCTTAATTCGCCCTTCATTTCTTCTGAAACTTTCACTCCAAATGTAACATCTGCCATAATATTCTCCCTATTCGGTTAACTTAGTTTTCAAGGTTAACTTATGTATTTTTAGTTAACTTATTGATTTTATTAGCAGTTAACTAAAGTTAACTGCTTTTATATGTTAACATATTTCACCATTATATCGCAACCCACCACAGATAATATAGTATTATCTGTGGTGGGTTTTGCCATTAGAAAGTATAAAAACGATAGACGGATCGAAAAAGGGGTTTTAAAAAAGAATGTATAAAAAAGAAGCCTTTGTAGATAAAAAAGGCTTCAAAATCAGGAGGGGTCATAATTTTCAGTTTTTAATGCCAAAATAAAAACGCATCAGCTATGCTGCTGATACGTTTTTTGTGGATTATTTGCAGTTACTTTTCAGCAAGGTGTTTTGCACATAAGTAAGCCATTGAAAAGGCCGCTTGGATATTGTATCCGCCAGTGTCACCATCTACATCAAGTACTTCACCTACAAAGTAAAGACCTTTGTGCTTGCGACTTTCCATCGTGGTAGGATTCACCTGCTTAAGGGCTATGCCACCAGCCGTAACCATGGCAATATGATACCCACCCAGTCCCGATACATTAAACGGACACTTGGCAAGAAGCGTTACAAGCTTTTCACGTTCTTCTTTACTCATTCTGGCACAGACTTTATCTTCTTGTATGCCTGCAAGGCGGCATACAACCGTAGCAACACTTTTGATGATACCTTGCTCTTTTGTAAGGTAAGTCATAATTTGTTGCTTACCTCTAGGAGGAATATCTTGTGCGAATTGTTTACGTACCTCTTCGTAAGTCTTAGGATACATCATATTAAGTTCTATCTTATCTCCCGCCTGGATCCATCTGGTACTATCTAAGATTAATGGCCCCGATAAGCCTTTATGTGTGAAGAGCACACTACCTGTACGTTCAAAAAGTTTCTTGTTATCTCGCCAAACACTCATAAAAGCTTCAGGATAGGCAATGCCAGATACTTCTGCAAAGGCTTTTTCTTGTGTAGTCACATAAGTAAGGGCTGGCTTAGGCTCTACAATCGTATGTCCCAAAGATTCTGCCAAGCTATAGCCATCACCCGTAGAACCAGTGGTTGGATAAGACTTCCCACCCGTGGCAATAACCACGTTATTACTAAAGTAACGCCCACCATCCTCTGTTTCTACCGTATAGACACCATCATAAACACTTATACTACTCACTGCTTTTTCATAACTTATCTGTACATTATGTTTTTTGCAATGCAGGAGTAAGGCATCTAGGATTGTCTGACTTTTATGGGTAGCAGGAAAGACCTTGCCGTTTTCTCTTATTTCAAAACCTACACCATATCCCGAGAAAAATTGCATCGTATCTTTATTTGTATAAAGGGAGAATGCTTTCTTCAGGAACTTATGATGCTCGCCATACTTCTCAAAAAAGTGATCCATCTCACCATCATGGGTAAAATTACACTGTCCACTTCCAGAAATGAGAAGTTTCTTCCCCGCTGTCTTATTCTTTTCTAATAAAAGTACTTTTTTATTTCTTTTGCCGATTTCACCAGCGGCTAATAACCCGGCTGGTCCAGCTCCTATCACAATGGTATGATACCTAACCATCTTATCTATTCTCCTTATCACTTCATCCATCTTGCTAAGTATTTGCCACCTGGTAGGCTTCCTACCTCATCTTTCGTTATACCACCTATCAACAGTAGCACAATGCCATAAATCCCAACAGCTGCTCCCATCGATACTGCTAACCAAAGGAATGTGATGGGACTCACATAACAAAGACCTCTAAACAAGCCATACGCCAAAGCACCCATTAGAATAGCTGCTATTATTGGCTTTACAAACAATTTGTTCCAATCTACTTTTAAATCAATGGTTTTCATAAGCGCTCTTAAGTTAAGGTACGCATACACACAGTAACAAATCATCGTGCTATACACCACACTATAAATATGCAAGTAAGGAACCATTAGCAAGACACTGTTTAAAACCACTTTAAGTACACATGCAATCAAGGCGTTACGTACTGGCACACGTTGTTTACCCATGCCTTGAAGCATACCGCCTGTTAACTGAGCAATCGCCATAGGTATAACACCTATAGCTCCTACCATAATGAGTTCACCACCATCAGGTGCCCCACTAAAAAGAATAGGTACGATCTCTTTACCAAATACCGTAAGCCCAAGTGCTGCTGGTGCCGCAAGAAGCATGCCCGTCTTCAAGAGCATGGTGACTTTACGCCTTAAATCTGCGTAATTCTTCAGCATCATCGCCCCCGCTATGGCAGGCATTGCAGCTGTGGCTAGTTGTAAAATAATAGAGATTGGTAAGTTAAGTATGGTCACATACTTAGACATATACTGGCCTATGAGCTTGCCCGTTATATTATCTGCATCTACCTTCATGCTACCTTCTTCATACTTCTCCGATACAGGCACCAAATCCAATTGTCCTTTTTCTTCTAGATACGTAATAGACTCAGGTAACTTATCATAAAGCATCTTTTGATCAATGGTTGTCGTTAAAGAAAAAATAGAACTGGTAAGAAGAATAGGAATAACCAACATCAGTACTTGCTTTAAAATACTGCGAGTTGACTCTTTCTTTACATGCACACTTTCATTTTCTTCTTTAGCTAAGCCATGTAATTTTTTGTAGCCTATCACATAGATGATACTTAAAAACAGGAGACTGACTACCGCACCGATTCCCGGTCCCATAGTACTTCCTGTAGCCGAAGCTACAATCCCTCTTGGAATAAGTAGATACGCAAGGGCCACACTACATACCGCATTAAAGATTTGCTCAATAACTTGAGAAGTGGCGGATGGAATCATATTGCCCATTCCTTGGAAATACCCTCGAATAATGGCAATGACAGAAACTACCACTAGTGTCGGTGCTAACGCCCTAAGCGGCATGGTAAGCGCTTTATTACCTGTCAAGAAGACGGAAACATTCTCTGCTCCAAACCATAATGCAACGCACGTCGTCAACCCTATAAGTGTCGAGTAAAATAACGCCACTTTAAAAACACGGTGTGCATCACGATAATTACCTGCTGCGACACGTTCCGACACAAGCTTAGAAATAGCCGCTGGCACACCTATAGCCGAAAAAGTAAGCAGCAGTGCATAAACGCTATACGCCCCGGAATAAATAGCCATCCCATCATCACCTAAAATATTATTAATGGGGATTTTATAAATAAGGCCGATCACCCTGCTTATAAAGACAGCAGCAGCTAAAATCATCGCTCCTCTAATCATTGCTTGTCCTTTGATTTCTTTATTCATTTTTCACCTATATTCACTTTCTACTATCGTATTATCTTATGTATTATACCCCACAAACGCTGGACTGTATAGAGTCTAGGTATTTGTAGACAAAAAAATAAAGCTTAGGAAACCCTAAGCTTTATTTTACTTGAAGCACTTGACGGTTCTGCCAAATGTACTGTGCGCCAGATACAATAGTCAATACAAGTGCCGCATAAGCTAATACGATAGCTAATAGCTGCCACATTGGATGGCTAATAGGTGTCAGGTACACAATAATCATAGCCATCTGTAAGACTGTCTTTATCTTACCTAATTGATTCGCTGCAATAACTACATTGTCCGTAGCTGCTACAAGTCTTATTCCTGATATGGTAAACTCACGTAATAAGATAACCACAACAATCCAAGCTGGTAATACCCCTGCTGGTAATACATCTGCTTTATCAACAATAGCAATCATCGCTGCTGTTACAAGCATCTTATCCGCTAGCGGGTCCATAAACTTGCCCAGATTTGTCACAAGATTATACTTTCTAGCTAAGTATCCATCTAAAAAATCAGTAAAGCTAGCTATTACGAAAATAATTAAGCTACTCCATAAGGATACTTCTAAAGCTACCCCTGGCATCCATATAAGTGCCATAAATACGAACACAAGTACAACGCGTCCTATTGTCAATTTATTTGCTATATTCATTCCCAACATCCCCTGTCTTTTTGGGTCTACTTACATTGACTAACACTTTCTTCATCAATGATTTCACCAATTAAGTCATAATCATTCGCATCAATAATACGTACATCCACGTAATCACCAGAGATTAATTCACCTTCAAATTCTATGAATACTTGTCCATCAATTTCAGGTGCATCTTGGTACGTACGTCCGATATATACTTCTTCTTCTGATAACTTACCTTCAAT
>JBOGBZ010000067.1:0-20656 GCA_051656485.1 Cellulosilyticaceae bacterium | reverse complement strand
GACCTCTGGAGAGACTTGCATTAAGCAAGCGCCGAAGGGGCAAGGCTAATTTTTTAGCTCAAACTCTCAGGCAAAAGGACAGGGATTTCTAGTTTTTTTGACAACTTAATTTATTTCCCTATCCCTTTTATTCGGAGAACAAACCAAAATAAAAGGAGATATCTTATGAACAACGAAACTGTATTACAAATCGCAAAGGCAATGAATGACATTGCTTGGGGCTGGCCCCTACTCACTTTACTTCTAGGCACAGGTTTATTACTTACTATTCGCCTAGGTCTTATTCAAGTTTTCAAATTACCTAAAGCTTTAAAACTTATTTTTACTGCTAAAAATGATGGCAAAGGTGACATCAATAGTTTTGGTGCGCTTTGTACAGCACTTGCCGCTACTGTAGGTACAGGAAATATCGTGGGTGTAGCAACTGCTATTGCTGCTGGTGGACCTGGTGCTTTATTTTGGATGTGGATTGCAGCATTCTTAGGTATGGCAACCAAATACGCCGAGGGTGTATTAGCTATCAAATACCGTAAGGTAGATGAAGAAGGCAATATGTCTGGTGGTCCTATGTATTACATACTTAATGGTATGGGTGAAAAATGGCGTCCACTTGCTATATTCTTTGCTTTTAGTGGTGTACTTGTAGCCCTTCTAGGCATCGGTACCTTTGCTCAAGTAAACTCCATCACAAGTAGTATCAATAGTTTATCTGGCATTTCACCACAAATCATCGCTATTATTCTTGCTATTATCGTAGCGATCATTGTTATTGGTGGTATCAAGAGCATTTCTAAAGTATCAACAAAAGTGGTACCTTTTATGGCATTCTTCTATATCGCAGCTTGTCTTATTATTTTAGCTGTGTCTTATAAGCAAGTGCCTGAAGCTTTTGCACTTATCTTTTCTAGTGCTTTTACAGGTCATGCTGCCCTTGGTGGTTTTGCAGGTGCTGTCATGAAAGAAGCTATCAGTAAAGGTGTGGCACGTGGTGTCTTCTCTAATGAATCAGGACTTGGTAGTGCACCTATCGCCGCTGCTGCTGCAAAGACAGAATGGCCAGCTGAGCAAGGGCTTATCTCTATGACAGGAACATTCATTGATAGTATCATCATCTGTACACTTACCGGGCTCACGCTTGTCATTACAGGCGTATGGCATACTAACGTAGAAGCACCTCTTATGACACAGACAGCTTTTAGCTCCCTCTTTGGAAATGTCGGTGCGACAGTTCTTTCACTCTGCCTCGTACTCTTTGCTTTTACTACGATACTTGGGTGGAACTACTATGGTGAGCGTTGTATTGAATTCTTATTTGGTATCAAAGGCATCCTGCCATACCGCATTATCTTTATTGCAATGGTAGCACTAGGTGGCTTCCTTAAACTAGAGCTTATCTGGGTTATTGCCGACATTGTAAATGCCCTTATGGCCTTCCCAAATCTCATTGCCCTCCTCGCATTAAGCGGTGTAGTAGTCGCTGAGACGAAGAAATACTTCAAACATTTAGAAGACCCTGCGAAGGATACTTCTTCATCTATAGATGCATAAAAAACAGCCCAAGGTATAATGCCTTGGGCTGTTTTTTATATTTCATAAATGTCGTTTGCTTTTACAAGTTCCATTTTCTTTTCTTCTAACGTCTTAATGGTCTTTTCACAGTCTTCTGTGCGAAGAATGATGGATGCATCATCTCCAATAGAGAATGCATACATATACTCAATACTAATGTTTGCTTCTGTAAGATACGCAAGTAATTTCTTTAGACCGCCTGGTGTATTTGGCACCTTACAGCCAATCACTGGTGTTCTCTGTACAGAGAAATCTTGCTCCTTAAGGAGTTTAAATGCTTTCTCAGGGTTACTTACAATCAGTCTTACAATACCATAATCTGATGTATCTGCTATTGACAGTGCCGATACATTAATTTCTGCATCTCCTAGTGTTTGCATTACCTCATAAAGTCTCCCAGATTTATTTTCTACGAATACAGAAAGTTGTTCAATAATCATGCTTGTTCCTCCTTTATTTTAATTGACGCTTATCAATAATACGTTTCGCCTTGCCTTCACTTCGTTCTATGGTCTTTGGTTCTACTAATTTTACTTTTACTTGTATGCCTAGTACAGACTGTATTTCATTGGTTACACGTTTTTCGATTTCTTTCATATGGCGCATACCATCTACGAAGGTTACCCCTTCTTTTCCCTCTACCCACACTTCTAACGTATCTAGATTATTGATTCGGTCTACAATTAACACATAATGTGGTGCTGTATCGCCAAGGCTTAGTAGTACACTTTCTATTTGTGATGGGAATACATTTACCCCTCTTATGATAAGCATATCGTCACTTCTACCTGTACACTTCAGCATACGCTTCGTGGTTCTTCCACAGCTACACTGTCCTTCTACAAGACTTGTAATATCCCTTGTACGATAGCGTATAAGTGGCATAGCCTGCTTCGTAACTGTGGTAAATACGAGCTCGCCTTTTTCCCCTATTGGTAATGGCGTTAAAGTATCTGTGGAGATAATCTCAGGGATGAAGTGATCTTCATTGATATGTAGGTGATTTTTGTGGGTACACTCAAAAGCTACCCCTGGCCCTATGATTTCACTTAACCCATAACTATCATAAGCTTTAATACCTAATTCATTTTCAATTTGTGCACGCATCTCATACGTCCAAGGCTCTGCTCCTAGCGGTGCCATCTTAATCTTAAGTTCCCCTGGTTCTATTCCCATACCTTTTATGGTTTCTGCCAGATATAAAGCATAGGAAGGTGTGGTTACAAGAACGGTACTTCCAAACTCCTTCATAATCTGTATCTGCTTTTTCGTATTCCCCGAAGATATAGGTACAATGGTAGCACCTAATCGCTCAGCACCATAATGGAAGCCTAGCCCTCCTGTGAAAAAGCCATAACCTAAAGCATTCTGTATGATATCTTCATCCGTAGCACCCATTCCGCACAGAAGTCTTGCCATACAGTCACTCCAAAGGGTGATATCATCTTTTGTATAGCCCACTACTGTTGGTTGCCCTGTAGTCCCTGATGACGCGTGTACACGTACTACCTGCTTCATTGGCACGGCAAACATTCCATAAGGATAGTTATCTCTTAAATCTTGTTTTGTGGTAAACGGTAATTTATCTAAGTCCTCTATCCCCTTGATGTCACCTACTTGAAGTCCTATGTCATCCATCTTCTTCTTATAAAATGGCACGTTCTCATACACTCTACCTACCATATCTATAAGCCTTTCGCTTTGTAAAGCTACCATTTCATCTTTGGATAAGGTTTCTTCTTTTTGCCAAATCAACATACTCACTTCCTTTTATCTATAATTCTTTTTGCTTTTCCTTCACTACGTTCGATGCTACGTGGTTCTACTAATTTCACTTTTACATGTAAGCCTAGTAAGCTAAAGAGCTCTGCTGTGATGTGCTTTTCTATCTTTTCTAATGATCTGATAGCATCTGTAAAGAACTCAGGTTTTACTTCTACCCATACTTCTAATGTATCTAAGTTATTGATACGGTCTACGATGATTACATAGTGTGGTGCTGTCTCTGCTACCTTCAGAAGCACACTCTCTATTTGTGATGGGAATACATTAACCCCTCTTATGATAAGCATATCATCACTTCTACCTGTGACTTTTTCCATTCGTGTAAGGGTTCTACCACAACTACACTGTTCAGTATGTAAAGTCGTAATATCTCTCGTACGATATCTAAGAAGCGGTAGCGCTTCTTTTGTAATCATTGTAAATACAAGTTCACCACTCTCACCTGCTGGTAATACTTCTAATGTCTGTGGATTGATGATTTCAGGCACGAAATGGTCATCATTAATATGTAAGCCTTGTCTTGCAGTACACTCAAAACCTACCCCCGGTCCTAGCACCTCACTTAGACCGTAAATATCTAACGCTTCTACACCAAGTAAGCTTTCGATTTGCTCACGCATTTCTTCTGTCCATGGTTCTGCTCCAAAGATACCTACTCTTAAATTTGTACTGCGTGGGTCTATACCCATCTGCTTCATTGTTTCTCCTATGTAGAGTGCATAGGAAGGTGTACACGCAATAACAGAAGACTTAAACTCTTGTATAAGCTGAATCTGCTTCTTGGTATTACCTCCTGAGATTGGTACAACTGCTGCACCTAATCGCTCGGTTCCATAATGTGCACCTAAACCACCTGTGAAAAGGCCATAACCATACGCTACCTGCACGATATCTTGCTTCGTAACACCCATCGCTGTAAAACTTCTAGCAATCATGTCACTCCACATTTCAATATCGTTCTTTGTATAACCTACAACTGTTGGTTGACCAGTAGTTCCTGATGATGCATGAATACGTACCACGTCCTCCATTGGTGCAGCGAAAAGACCGTATGGATAATGATCTCGGAGGTCTTGCTTTGTCGTAAATGGTAGATGTACCAAGTCGTCAATGCTCTTAATATCACCTGGTTCAATGCCCATATTTTTCATCTTATCTCTATAAAAAGTAACGTTATCGTACACCCTATTTACAGTTTTAATAAGTCTTTCTGTCTGTACTTGTCTTTTTTGTTCAAGGCTATACACCTCTTCTTCTTGCCAATACTTCATCCCTTGCCCTCCTCTTTTATGTTTAAATATATAAAAATAAGCTTTATGCTATGCATAAAGCTTCGTTATTATCTATCATCCCTATGCGCTCTACCATCCTTATTTTATTAGCATTAAAATTTTGATGTTATTTTGCATAATTCTTTCATTTTTAAAATCTCCTTTTTATGAGAGGCCTTAATTAATCTGATATAATTATTTATATATTTTTATAATTATTAGAAATTAGATTAATTATATAAGTCTATCCTTCATTTGTCAACACAGAGAAGCTAAATATTCTTTTTTCACTTCATCTGTAACGTTTCTTCATGTTAAGCTACTAATAGATAAACCGAATTGAAAGGAGGATTGTTACTTGAAGGAGTTAGCACTACTTTGCAAAGAGCTTTACCCCTCTCTTATAGGCTATTTTTTATCTGAAGTTAGGAATTATGACTTAGCCGAAGAACTTACTCAAGAAACACTGTACCAAGCTTGCAAATCCAAACCGTCTTTCAAGGGACATTCTTCCTTGAAGACCTGGGTATTTAGCATTGCTCGTTTTACACTTCTTAATTACTATAAGAAAACAAAGACACTTACTAGCGATTATGCTTTAGATTCCTATACCCCTTCTGCTGAACACATAGTACTGATGAATGAAGACTATCGTCAATTACTTCTACACATCAATGCCCTTAATGATACTGAGCGTCAAATCGTGCTTTTACGTGGCTATGCAGATTTAGATTTTGCAAGTATTGGTTATATTTTAAATCTCAAAGAAAACTATTGTCGTGTTATCTATTGCCGCTCACGCCAAAAATTACAACAACTTATGGAAAAGGAGGTTCACTTATGAAACTTTCATGCACGATGTGCCAAGATCTCATTCCCCTCTATGTCGATGAATTACTTTCTTCTGAATCAAGTGAAGCCGTAGAGGAGCATCTTATTCACTGTACAGCATGCCAATCTTATTTACACACTCTCCAGCAAGATTTGCCTCAACCTTTAACCACTTTAGAAGATAAGAACACAGCACTTCTTACTAATCTTCAAAAACGCTTAGCACGAACTCAGTACCTCTTTTTATTATGTGGCATGGTTCTTTCTAGCTTTTTTGTCCTCACAGATAATATATTTCAAAACATCTTATTTTTACCACTTATAGGTTTTACGGGCTATTTCTTTACGAAGCGTTTCTTACGCATCCCGTTCATAACTTCTCTCGTACTTTATGTTGTATTTAGCTTTAAAGAAGCCTCTTACTACATTGGTACATCTAAGTTTTTAGGCGAGTTATTATCAAGTTTAGGCTTTATGCTCTTTTGGGCTGCTATTTTCTTTGGTCTTACTCTGCTAGGTTCTGCTACCGCAGTTCTACTCTCTCAAGCTAGCAAAGATTTCAGAAGTCGCTCTTATAAAGGTAAGGCTTGTACCATTGCTATCTACTCTGTAATCATCGTTATAACATCTGTTATTTTACTACTCTACAATGGATCTAATGGCAATCCTATCACTGCCTTTTATGCCCGAGCACGTATGAACGCTTACTTAGAAGCCACTTATCCTGACTATGAGTATGCACTTCATAATGTATCTTATAACTTTAAATCTGGTAATTACGGGGCTGATGCCTATATGTATACAGGCGAATCACCTAGACCATTCTCTATTCGCTACGGAAACGGAAACGTCCATGATGATTACTACACTACCTATGAAGAGGATATGGGGACATCCCTTCGTCTAGGCAAGGAAGCTAGTGCACAGATTGAGGAGCTACTTAACACTGCTGGTATACCTTTCTATACCGTAGATGCCTACACCACTGTTTCCTTAGGCCGTTATACAGATACCCCTTATAGTCCAAGCACAGTAGTGGAACCTCTAGAACTCACTATCTACAAATATACCGACACGAAAGAGAGCATCGAAGACTTCTCACTATGGTGTGAAACACTTCGTTCCTTCCTGCTAGCTTCAGGCTATCCACTAAAAACCATCACCTTTAATAGTGACCCTCATTTTATGGTGGCTAGGCTTGAACTTACATTAGAAAACGATGAACTCACCCAACCCATATCTTTAGTATCTAACTTAGATGGTTTTGTAGATTACGGTGCTATCAATGGATACAATAACCTTCCTCCTACGGAATGGGAAGAAGCTAAATTACTAGAAAGCAAAATGGATGTGATACCTAATAAAGAAGCTACGAAAAAAACCGATGCACTTCTTCAAGCCCTTGGGATCAACACTGTCGATTTAGATATCCATAACTATCCTGAAGGTGCTGAGATCGCCATCAGTTGGAGTGGAGATTATCAATCCCCCGAAGCCTTTGCCACACAGTGTATTCTTATTCGAGACACCTTGATGGCACACCAAGAAGATTTGGGGCTCGAAAACTTCTATACCATGTACTTCTCCTACTATTTTGGAAACATTGAAGAACGGTATCACCATAACTTTAATCCCGAAACATTCTCTCAAACTGCTGATGATATTGTAAAAGGAATCCTCCTTAGTAAAGAGAAGTATTAAATGCAAAAACATGAAACTAACTAATTGGTTTCATGTTTTTTGTGATTTTTTTTACTTTTTTATTATATTTGCACTGTGATATACTAAAATTATTCATATTCCAGGGGGTGCTTTATGTCGATTTATCCTGCCAAAGAAGTAGGACAACTCATTAAGAAATATCGTCTAGACCAAAACATGAGCCAAGAAAGCCTTTGTAAAGGTATCTGTGCCATCTCTTATCTGAGCAAAATCGAAGCTGGCCTAGTTACTGCAAGTCCTGACATTATCTCCTTACTCTTTGATGCACTCCATATTTCTTACATTACAGATGAAACCTTCTTAGTCGAAGGTAAAGATACCTTAGAGGCATTCTTTAAGGCTTACTTCTTCCAGTACATTGATGAATGTCAACGCCTTTTCAATATGCTCTTAGTCGACGAGACCAAGTATCTCTCATCACCGCTTATGCTAGATTACTTATTTGCTAAAGCTTTTGAAGCTTCATGGCATACTCCCAAGGATGCCCTCACACTTATACACGACTTATCTAGTTATGAATCAACGTTAGATGAATCAAAACACTACTATTTGCTTTTCCTTCAAGGCAAACTTTATATGGATTTACAGAAAGACTATGAGCAAGCCATCTCATTTTTTTCCCAGGCCAATAACCTACGTCAAACATCACCTGGTCTTGCTTTACTTTCACTTTGCTACTTCTTTAAAGGTCAGTACCCTCTTTCTATTGATATGAACGAGTCTGCCTATAAACGTGCCATTGATGAAGGCAATATCAGTTGGGCCCTTAATATTTGCCTTACCCAAGCAGGCTCTTATAGTAATATGAAAAACATTTATTTGATGCTTAAGTATTATGACCGTGCACTTAATCTCTGTGAAGGTATTGGCGACTTAAAGTACAAAGAAGATATCTACTATAATTTAGGGGCTACCTTTCTTACCCTTAAAGACTATACTAAGGCTTTGTCTTACTGCCTTCATTCCCTTGCTTTAGCACGGGTTAATCACCGTGAACACATCTCTCTTTATCATAAATTAGCACTCATCTATCTCGAGATCGGTAATAAAGAAGAGGCTTCCTCTTATCTTACTCTCGCCTTTGAAGCTCTAGATAAAGACGAAGAACACCAATTCAGTGCCATGCGTAAATCCCTAGATATTGTAGCTATACGTGCAGAAGACCCTCATTACTTATATAACCCTCTTTACTTAGAAACCCTCGAGTACATCTATAATCACATTGAGAAAGAACTTCACTTTGGCTTCAAACAATTCCATGGCGATTATCTTATCACTTGCTATAAAGCAAATAGACGTTACAAAGATGCTTTACGTGTCACCGAAGAACTTTATGTTGAACAAGCCTATTTTCTTACATAACCCGGTTTTAAACTTCACTTCAACAGGTAGTTTAACTAAAATTTTCCTCAAAAATTCAAAAAAGCTAGGATTCTCATCCTAGCTTAATGTTTTCCTCTTTTGCCATTTTTAAGATAGCTTCCCAAAGCAAGTGCTCTGTCACCCTTAGCTTTCTTGGTTCACACAAATACCTAATACTGAGTACGACTTTACCACCCTTAAATTCTGTATAAATGATGGGTGTCACATTATTGAAATAGATAGCTGTACTCTTTTCTAATGCCTGTATTTGCGCTTTTGCCTCTTCTACGATTTCACCTATATGAATCTCTAAAATTTCATATACCTTTTCCTTTACCTTTTCCCAATCATATGCTTGATCGATGGTCATCGTAAGTTCATTCCATATAAAATTAAAATCTTTTTCATAATTAGCCATAGGTATGCTGAACACCTGCAAATTAGGTATCTGAATAATTCTTCCTGTGCTTTGCTCACCTGTATTTCTATTACCTACTTCTAGAATACTGAAATGCAGCATTCTTACATCTACCACATCCCCTATATTTTCACCAACCTGTATGCGGTCTCCTATTTTAAAAGGCGCTGCCCAAAGAATGTAAATCCAGCCTATCATATCTACCAATAAATCTCTCAGTGCAAATGCTACTCCGGCTGTCAAAACCCCAAATACCGCTATGATGTAATCTGACGAATCATTCCATATAATAAGTAATATGATGATTCCAAGAGCTATGTACGCAGAACTCATTAATTTCTTTGCTGCAAATTGTCTAATCTGATTCGGATGCCTCTTGCAGACAATCTTTACTGTCATATATTTTAGAATTAATAAAATGAGCAATGCAATAACTGTATAAACCAAGTTGTCCACTATCGATGGATTTCCTATCACTCTCACTTTTATCCACTCCTCTAGAATATCAATCATCTTCATTCCCCTTCTCTCCTGTATTATAATTTTATACTACACCACATCTAATTATGCGTAAAGAAAAAGAGCCTTTCGGCTCTCTTTAAGACTTCTTACTCCCTACAAATTCAAAGTCACTTAAGATGACTTTAGTCTGAGACCTTCTCGCACCTTCATCAGTAGTAAATACATTCTTTTCTAGTCTCCCAATCACGAAAAGCTTCTCCCCCTTTTGGACATGCTCTGCAAGCACTTCTGCTTTCTGTCCAAAAGCTACTACATCAAGGAAATCAGTATGTTTCTCTCTGCCCTTATAATTGTGCACCGCCAACGTAAATTGTGTGTAATGCTTACTGCCATCCTTAGACTGTCTAAGCTCTAGATCATCTGTTAAATTGCCCATTAATGTTACTTGATTCATACAAACCTCCTAAATTTTTTTAGAGTTTTGACAGCTTTCTCTTTATTTATTCAATGTTTATATGTTTTAGCATATTTATCTTCTATTGGTACATACTAACTTTAACTTAATATACAAAGGAGTCCTACTTATGAAAAAACACACATCACGTCCCCTATCAATGCTTGTATTAATCCTACTTTTAGGATTTGCTACTCTAGGTGCTACCACTCTTTTCAAACCTATTCGTGCATCTATCAACAAAAACTACACATACAGCCTTGATGGTAAACAAATCCTAAAAAATAAACCAATGATTCTCTACAAAGGTCAGTATTATGCCCCAATTGATAGCCTAACAACCGCACTTGGCTATAATATCGCTCTCCAAGAAGACCAGGCACTCATTACAACCCCTGGTAAACCTATCGATAAGACAACCACTCTTGATAATGCAGTTATTACAGCTATAGACTTTGCCTCTAATCAAATCACCATCTATCCGAAAGGCAAACCAAATAACGCTAACAATCAAATCATTCTTAATATCACTCCAAATACTATCATTACAGATAAACAAGGTAATATGTATGATATCACAGCCTTAACAACTGATATGGTTCTTGAAGCTACCTACTCTTCTGCCATGACAAAATCTATTCCACCTCAATCAACAGCTATTAAACTTGTCATTCAAAGCGTACCAAACTTCATTCAACCTCGCTAATATAAAAGCCCCCATTATGGGGGCTTTTATATTAGTTATCGTCGTTGTCATCGTCATCGTCGTCTTTATCATCATCTAAATCATCTTTGTCGTCATCATCGTCGTCTTTGTCATCATCTAAATCATCTTTGTCGTCATTTAAATCATCTTTGTCATCGTCTAAGTCATCTTTGTCATCATATAAATCATCTTTATCATCGTCTAAATCATCTTTATCATCATCTAAATCATCTTTATCATCGTCTAAATCATCTTTATCATCGTCTAAATCATCTTTATCATCGTCTAAATCATCTTTATCATCATCTAAATCATCTTTATCATCGTCTAAATCATCTTTATCATCGTCTAAATCATCTTTATCATCATCTAAGTCGTCTTTATCATCGTCTAAGTCGTCTAAGTCATCTTTATCGTCATTTAAATCGTCTTTATCAATTTCAGTCACTTTTCCTGTCACTAAATCTATTTCTACTTCATATTTCACACCATCAATAATAACCTCTATTTCTAATTCATCATCTTCATCTTGTTCTACCATTACATAACTAATAGGTCCTTCTATTCTTTTTCCTGCTGGCTTATATTTCTTAAGTGCTTTTTCGACAGCTATTTGTTGTTCTTGTGTAAGCTCTACTGCTACTTTTTCTTGATCAACTGAACGTTGTACTTGTAATTTCTCTCTATACGCTCCCTCTGATGCATATGAAACTGTCCCTACTAAGACAATTACGCCTACCATTGCCATTGCTGTCTTTAATAAATTATTCATCTTTATTCCTCCAATATATTCGTTATTGTTTTTTTGTTATTATAAGATACTTAGACATTTTTATCTTTTGGTACTTTTTTAATTATTTTTTTATGGTACCCAATGACAAAAATGTCTTTGTACTTTATATTAAAGGGAGATTTATAAATTTTTTTGAAAGACGAGGCATTTTATGCAAATAAAGATCTATGTACACGATAAACTTTATACCAATGCCAATCAACTCATTGAAGATTATATACCTTTTATTATTCAATGTATTTCTTCTACTACCAATCGTTATGTATCTACTGATAATGATGATGAGTTCAGTATTGGCCTAACTGCTTTTTATGAAGCAATCACACGTTTTAATACAGAAAGAGGAGACTTCCTTCCTTTCGCTAAACTGGTTATTAAAAGTCGCCTAAACACTTATCTTTCTAGTCAGAACAAACACAACATACTCGATTCTCTTGATGATGAAAATACACATTTAAAAGTAGATACTTTAAAAGCCGAATACCTAGAAACATCTTTAGATTCTAGTGATATACTCGCTGAAGAAATCATTGCACTTAACACATTTCTAGCTGACTTTAAGTTCGACTTACAAACACTCTCTACCGAATCACCCAAACATCATTCAACACGTCAAAACGCAATTGCGATTGGTGAAAAAGTAAGCCTCGACCCACCTTTAACCGCATGGCTTTATCTAAAAAAAAGGCTACCCATTTCACAAATTGCTTTAAAGTATAGTGTGACACAGAAGGTTCTTAAAGGTAGTAAAAAATTCATTATTACCGTTGTTATTATATTTGATAAAAACTTACGCAATCTTAAATTATGGATCAGAAAGTAGGGATATTATGTTAAAAAAAGGGATTATTATGTCTCTCTATCCTTCTTATGCAATAGCAATGGAAAAAGGTGGAGCATTACATAACCTCAAACTCAAAGAGGCCATGTGCGTTGGCCAAACTATTTTATTTACTTCCGAAGATATTATTCAAACAAATGCTATAAATCCTTCTTCGACTTACTTCAAGCAACTATCATTAATAGCCGCAGTTCTTATACTCTTTATCCTGCCAACACTTTATATACTACAAAGCCCTTATGCTGTTATTTCACTAGATATTAACCCAAGCGTAGAGCTTCTCATCTCGAAGGATCAAGTCATCAAAAAAGTAGTTGGTAAAAATACAGATAGTAACCACTTAAACTTAAACACCCTTAAAGGAAAAAGCTTAGAAAATGGTTTACACGAACTTAAAGCTGAACTTGAAGCGGCAAACATATGGCATACAGACCAACCACTATTAGTTTCCTATACAGGTCTAAAAAAAGCTAATGCAACTATCGATCCTTCTATTAAAGCTATACTTGAAAAAACTTTCACGACATCACACTCTTATTATATCTCTAGCACAAAATCCGACTATAAAGTAGCACAGAAATCCTCACTTAGTTTAGGTCGCTATATGGCAAGCCAACTACTGGCGGATTCTACGGAAGCTACCAATTTTGATACGCTATCTGTTGCTCTACTAATCGAACAACTCGAAAAGTTAAACAATCTTTCATCAACGGATACTTTGGCTCCAACCTCAGACGTTGACACCGACGATAATGATGATACTCAAGTTAAAGACACTACGCCTACAAACACCATTGATACGATTCCTGCTAGTGGCATGACTGATAATGATGACGATGATGATAGCGATGATCATGACACTAGTGATGGTAATGACACTAGTAATGGTAATGACAATGGCGATGATGATGATGACGACAATGATAACGATGATAACAATGATCTTGATGATAACAATGATCTTGATAACGACAATGATCTTGATGACAACCATAGTCATGGTGGCAACCATAATGACGACAATGATAATGACGACGATGACAATGACGACGATGACAATGACGACAATGACAATGATGATGATGATGACAATGACGATGATGACGATGATGACGATGATGACGACGACCATTAACGCACAAAAAGCTGATAGAAAATATCTATCAGCTTTTTGTATGTGACTTAGGCCATCCTATTGTTGTTTTTCTTATGACTTTGTCGAAAATAAGGAGTACTGCTGGTAAAAGAATATATACGAGCACTAAACTTATCACAGACCCTCTCGCAATAAGCATTGTTAATTCTGCTGCTGAACGAATAGTCGTGATGAAATAGACACTCATTGTTCCTGCTATCAATATAAGTGCCGAGGTTAATACCGAGCGTGAAGTATCTCCTATGGTTTTTGTCATTGCAGTATATTTATCCATCTCACCTAGATTTTCTTTATAACGTTCAGTAAAGAGGATCGCATAATCTACTGTTGCGCCTAACTGAATAGCACCTAAAATGATAAAACTAATAAAATTCAATTCATGCCCTAGCATATAAGGAATACTTAAGTTAATCCATATCCCTAACTGAATGATAAAGAGTAAAATAAGCGGTAGACTTATAGACTTAAAGGTCAGCGCTAAGATGATGCCTACAATAAGGATAGACAATAGTGTTACCACGTTAAAGTCTGCTGCTGTAACTGTCTTTAAATCATCATACACCAATGCTTCACCAGTTATCTCATACTGATCACCTAAGTTGGCATCAAGTACATATTGAATGGCCCTTAAAGTAGTAGAAGTCTCTATACCTTCCATTGGTCTATCTAATGCTACTGCAAAATACGTATAGTCTTCTGTTTGGAATTTATCTACTAACTCTTTAGGTATAAATTCTATTGGTAATTTTTCACCTACCACCGAATACAGCCCAAACGCTTCCTTTACACCCTCAACCTTATTCACTTCTTCCATTGTTACTTTAAGCTTATCTTTAACTTCTAGGGGTACCATAACAATCAATTGATTATTAAGACCGAATGTATCCTTGATTTTTTGTGTAGCCACTATGGATTTTGCCTCATCTGTAAGCGTCTTTTCATTAGAATAATAATAATGTACTTTTGTATGAGCCATAAATGCTGGAATCGCAATAATAACTGCTATACCGAAAGCTATATAACGTGACTTCACAAAGAACTTTGCTAACTTTTCAAAGGATGGTATACGGATCTTATGCTCCTTAACTTTAATCTTCCCATCCAACAATAAAATGAGGGCTGGAAGTAAAGTAAGCACACAGATTAAACTAAAGAATACACCTTTTGCTAACACAAGCCCCATATCTTTTCCTATACCATACTTCATCGCTACAAGTGCTAGAAATCCACCTATTGTCGTTAATGCAGATGCAGATACAGACCCAAAGGTTTTTCCAATAGCCACTGCCATTGCTTCTTTTGAGGCAAGACTTTTCTTCTCCTCGTAATAACGATGTAATAAGAATATGGAGTAATCCATAGATACAGCTAGCTGTAAAATACTTGCCACAGAATTTGTATTAGATGAAATCTTACCAAATATGATATTACTTCCCATATTAATAAGAATTGCTACACCTATGGCTATAAAGAAGTATATAGGTTCTAAGTAGGTACTTGAACCAAGTACTAATATAATAGTAATAATTAGGAACGCTACTAAAGAATACAGTATAATTTCTCTTGATGTGGTATCCTGCATATCTTTAGCGATTGCACTTTCTCCACCTACACAAACAGTATATCCCTCTAGAATTTTCTCTATCTCATCAATGGCCTGACTCGTAGCCTTCGTACTTCCTCCTTGGGAGAAAACAATATCCATTAAGGTATAGCCTTCTTTAGCTGTACTTGGAATATAGATAAGTTCTGCTACACCATCTATCTTAGCAATCTGCTCGGCTATCTTACTCATTTCTGTATCATCCTCTGATTGAACAATGACAGATGCCATGCCACCCATCTGAAACTCTGATTCTAAGAGTTGCTTACCTTTATAAGATGCCATCTCCGCGGGGAGATACGCACTTAAATCATACTCAATATCCACATTCTTAATACTCATCAAACTTATTATAGCTAATAAAACATACGCTATCACAAACAGTTTGCAATGATTAACGATAAATGATGCTATTTTTTTCATAGACTCTCCTTCTTGCACTTACTCTACTTTCTCTTTAGCTCTTACTCTCTTATACAATCTATCCATATATACCGATATAAGAGCAGCTGTCGGCACAGATATAATCATTCCTAAACCACCAAAGTAACTTCCTCCAATTAGTACTGCCATCAAAATCCATACTGGTGCAAGACCTACTTTATCACCCACAATCTTCGGTTGAATAACATTTCCATCCACTTGCTGATAAAGTAATAAAAGTACAGCCCCTGTAATACCTAACTCTAGGCTTGTAAAGATTCCCAATACAAAAGCTAATCCCGAACCAATAATTGGGCCCACATAAGGAATAACATTGGTAAGACCTGCTGCAACACCTATAAGAATTGCAAAAGGATGTTTAATAAGAAGCATCAATATAGTAGAAATAACACCTACGATAAAAGACGCAAAAATAGTTCCTACTAAAAACTTTCCTACGATATCATCTAAGTCTTTAAAGAATCCTTTGATGGCTACCTTTACTTTAGGTGTACAAATAATCGTCCCTAATTTATCGATAGCTCCAAAAAGTTTTTCTTTATCCAGTAAAAAGTAAAAGGTCAAAATAACTGTTACGACTGTATCAACTACGAAACCACCTAGATTCCCCACCCAACTTGTAAGACCATTTAAAATACTTTGTCCTACTGATAATAAGATATTCTTAAGTTCAATCATTAACTGACCATTACTTGTATAGTCAATATTAAGCGTATCTAAGTACTCCGCTACTTCTTTTAGCCACAGCGTAATCTGCTGTTCAAAATCTGGTATCGAATGTAACAGTATTTTCACATTATTAATAAATGGTGGCACGATATAATTAATAATCGTAACAATAAGTAAAATAACTATAATGAAGATACTGATACTGCTTACAAGTCGTATACTTCCTTTCGCTTTTTTACTGAGTTTCTTATTCTTAAATAACTTAAAAATATTTGTTTCAATAAACATCATTGGCACGTATAAAAGATACGCAAAAATAAACGCATAAATAATAGGTGAAATAATATCTAAAAACTCTACAATCATTTTCGCTACTTGCCCTAACAAATAAGGCCCATTATCAATCACTTTGTATGAAAGCATAAGTAAGCTTCCTACAAATACAACTAAGAAACCATACCCTATAAACTTTCTATAGTTTTTTATTTTCTCAAACATAATTAATCCTCTCTATAATTATTTAAGCTTCTCTAGGCTACCACAATGTAATGAATTTTTTATTAAAGTATTATTTCCTATTATTAGTATTTTACTCAAAAAAAAAAGCAGCCTCAGCTGCTTCTTAACGATATGTCTTTTGTTCCCACTGGATAGATTGGATATGCTTTACAACATATTCATAATTCATCTCTGGATGAATTGTTTCTTCATGCTCAATAGTAATGACAGACATCGCCATTGCGAATTTCACTGTATCAACTACTGATAACGTCTGCATGTAACCATGGCTAATACCTGCTACGAAAGAGTCCCCAGCACCTGTCACATTGACAACGTTTGCTCCATTTGCCTTGATGATACCTTCTCCTTCTTCACAATTGTAGTAAATACCATCAGCATCCAAACTAATGTACACGTTCTCTACCCCTAACCCTCTGAAGTAAGCACCTGCTTCTCTTATAGCTGCTTCTGAGTCTAATTCAAAACCGCATAGAACTTGTGCTTCATAGCGATTAGGCTTTATTGTATGGAAAGAAGGTAATAAGTGCTTCACTGTACTCGCCTTAGCTGCTGATACAGGATCTAAAACGAAGCGTGTCTTCCCTTTATATTTAGTAACAATATGTTCTACAATCTCTGCATTATCTGCATCAAATATCATGTATGCTGCACCCTCAATAACCTCTGCTTTTGAATCTACAAATGCTGGTGTTAATTGATGTACGATATCTATATCTACAACTGCTGATACCATCTCGCCACTTTCATCTAAGATAGCAATATAAGTAGGTGTTGAACCTCCTGGTACGATCATCGAGTGCGTCATATCAAACCCATGATTTGTAGCATGCTCTATGATTCCTTTACCTTTTTCGTCATCACCAAGCACAGATATAAACTTGGTCTGTGTGCCTATACGTGCCATGTTTTCAGCAATATTACGACACACTCCTCCATAAGACATCTTTACACGTCCCGGATTGGAGTCGTATGCTCTATAACTATTGTGGGTAAATCCAAAAATATCACAAATGGATATTCCGAAAACAAGTACATATGGTTGGGTGCTTTCTATCATTGTCATTTTCCTCTTCCTACTAGTTTGATTATGCTATTTTAACACACTTTTATAGATATTTCATGCCTATACCCTTATTTTTCAATACAGGAAATATTTTACTTTTTTTCAAACTTTTTTGCACCATTTTTCTTTTTCTGTTTCATAGAGGTTATTTCCCTCTGCATCAATGGTTACAATGGCCGGAAAGTCCTTTACCTCTAACTTATAAATGGCCTCTGCACCTAGATCCATATACGCTACCGGTTCCATATGCGTTACAGATTTTGCAAGCAATGCTCCAAGTCCACCTATTGCCGTCAAGTATACTGCCCCATAAGTTTTCATAGCCTCTACTACATCGGTATTCCTCAGTCCTTTACCAATCATAACAGTCTGCCCTTTAGACATAAACCAAGGCGCATACACATCCATTCTTCCACTGGTTGTAGGTCCACAACTTCCTATTATATGTCCTGGTTTTGTAGGTGCTGGTCCTGCATAATAAATAGCTACTTCTTCTAACGGGATTGGTAATGCTTTTCCCTGTACTGCTTCTTCTATCATTCGCTTATGTGCTGCATCACGTGCAGTATAGATCGTGCCTGTTATAAGTACTTTTTCCCCTGCTTTTAATCCTCTTGCTACTTCTTTAGTCATTGGTACTGTTATTTTCATATCGTTTCCCCCTATAAAGATACCTTTATATGTCTATTAACGTGACATCCAATATTAATCGCTACTGGCATAGATGCAATATGGCAAGGATAGGTCTCTATATGAACTGCTAGTGCTGTCGTTGTACCACCCAAACCTTGTGGTCCAATACCTAATGCATTCACTTCTTCTAATAATTCCTCTTCTAATACACGAATCCTATCGTCTGCATGAAAAGTGCCTATCTCTCTCGTCAAAGCTTGCTTAGCAAGTAACGTACACTTTTCAAAATTACCACCGATACCTACACCTATTACTACTGGTAAGCATGCATTAGGCCCCGCTAATTCCACCGCTTCCTTTACTACATCCTTAATACCTTGAATACCTCTAGAAGGTGTGAGCATATATACCTTACTCATATTCTCACTTCCACCACCCTTTGGTGCCAGAAGCATCTCAAAAACATCCCCTTCCACAATGTCATAATGAATGATAGCAGGTGTATTATCACCTGTATTTTTACGGTAGAGAGGATTCTCTACGATAGACTTTCTTAAGTATCCCTTCTCATAGCCTCGTCGTACACCTTCATGAATGGCCTGAGTTAATCCTCCACCTATAATTTGTACATCTTGACCTATTTTTATGAAAATAACTGCAGTCCCCGTATCCTGACAAATAGGCATACGTTCTTTTTTAGCAAGCTCCATATTGGCACAGATATCTTCTAGTATATCTTTTCCTAACGGACTTTTCTCATTTTGTCTACTACTATTCAACGCTTCTACCATATCTTCCGATAATGTATAGTTAGCGTCCTGACACATCCCCTCTAAAGCATCTATAATCTTTTGTACATGTATGCTACGCATCATGCTCCCCCCTCTTTTTTTATCCTTTAAATGGCTTCTTAAATTCTGGAAGTACACCTATTCTCTGTAATGTCTTAATCATTACCATCGTAACAGGCCCTATAATCATGCCAAGTACACCCATGAGCTTTAATCCTATATACATAGACATAAGGGTTACAAGTGCATAGATCCCTATCTGTGTAGATAATACTTTCGGCTCCATAATTTGTCGCATAACCACAATAATGCCATAGATCGCTAATAAACCTACACCTATCATGTATTCACCTGTAATTAAATAATAAATAGCCCAAGGTATTAATATCGCACCACTCCCAAAGATAGGAAATGCATCAAATACTGCAATGCCTAGAGCGATTAATAGTGCATACTGTCTGCGGAGCACCACTAATCCTGTAAGACAGATGGAAAATGTAAAACACATAAGAATAAGCTGTGTCTTTACATAGCCCCCTAATGCTCCCTTTAGTCCATTCTTTATCTGAATCAACTGATATATGGTTCTAGAAGGAATCTGCGCCTTTATAAAATCACTAATGTCCCTATAATCTTTGGTCATAAAGAATATAGCTATAAACATAACGATGACAAAGAAAAGTCCATTTGGTACATGAGATACCACTGCATACGTTCCCTTTACAATCTCATCCAGAAATCCTCCTACTAAACCTAATACTTCATTAATAAGGTCATCTAATGATGCAAATGCAGATGGTAGGGGGATATACTCACCTAACTGCTGCATTTGTAATTCTACTTTATCAAATACATACTGTATGTTTTCTTTATAATAACCAAAGGAATTCGCAAAAGACTGTATTTGTATCCAAAGCTGCTTAATAATCATTGTTATGACAGCAATGACACCACTTAAAATAGTCGTCATTGCTAGTAGTGTTCCAAATCCCCTTGGTATCTTAACTACTTTATTAAGCCAAGTCACAATAGGATGAAGCAGACTCGCTACTACCCACGCTATCAAAAAAGGAAGTACCAGCTCTAATATATATTTCAAAAAAATATATATACCTAAACATGCTAATAAAATATAAAGTATTTTTTTACCAATTCGATTATACCAATCCATAAATTGATCTTTAGACACACCTTCACCTACCTTCTATCGTTCTATTCTTTCTGTAATTTCATGCTACCTTACTAAGAATATGATGTCAAGACAACTGCCTTGTATTGCTTGTATATTTTTATACTAATCAGATTATTTTTATATATAAAAAAAGGAACACCATATTGGGGAAATATGGTGTTCAAAATAGAGTTTTGTAAGGGTTTGCTATTTATGGAAATAACCTTGTTACTTTTATGTGTAATTATATGTTTAGGGGAGTTTAGAAATGATGCAAATACGGAATCTTTACATTTATCTAATCAAGGGTTTAGGGGAATAAAAGTAACAAAGAATTACTCCCGGAGTAATATCATTTATATTACTCGTCCGTTCTTATGTATATTAACA
>JBOGBZ010000066.1:0-10637 GCA_051656485.1 Cellulosilyticaceae bacterium | reverse complement strand
TTGCCATCATTTCTTACGAAGCTACTGAGTACAATCCCTATAAGGTTGGGAATGCAAAAGATAGCATAAAATCTTAAATACTCTACTGCAAGGCCTTTCAAATTATCTGTCGCCCCAAGTAATGTGACGATTTGTTCTGTAAACACGATACATCCAATACTTAGGATACCGCTTACAATAAGCAAGAACTTAAATACTTGTCTAAAGATACTTACTGCTCTATCTATGTTTTCTGCCCCTATATTTTTAGATACTAATGCACCACCACCGATGGCAAACATGGATGCGAGTCCAAATAATAACACGGTAAATGGCAACACAATATTAACTGCGGCTAATGCCATATCGCCAACACCTTGGCCTACAAAGATGCCATCTATAACTGTATAGAGGGATGATATAAACATGGCAAGCGCAGAAGGAACTGCATATTTAAAAAATTGTTTTGTCATGCTGTCAACTGCCTCCTTTTTCATTTTTGCAACAGTTTATATCTTAAACTCTATCATAGGTATAGAGTCAATGGTTTATTTTAAATTCTTGCTAGATTTTAAACAAAGGCCACACACTAAGCATTGTAATCCTCCCATCGTAACTACCATTGCTTCAAGGAATTCATAGGCTTCTTTGAAGCTTGTGACTTCTTTTCCTCGCAAAAAATTTGCTATATATCTTGCTTGTGTCCATTGCCCATAGTCAAATCTCATGACTAAATAAATCCCCAGCCCTATACATAAATACGCCATCACATACCCTAGGTGAACATGCTTTAGTTTTATTCTATTGGTACCTTCCCCAACAAGCCACAAACCTAGCCCTATCGCAACACTATACAGCGGCACTTCTACATATTTTTTCAGTTGCATACTATACGTGTTGTAATCATCAAAATAAGCATTCTTCTCTGTGATTCCCACCTTCTCTAATGCCTCTTTCTGTCTATTGGTGCCTTCTATAATCAGATGCGTTACCCCAGCTTCCCCACGTAGCCCTTCACTTGATATAGGTATATAAATTTCATCCATCCCCTCTTCTTGCCAATACTGATAAAAGTTTGTATACCTCTTATAGACCCCTGTGATTTCATACCATATGTGATTCACACGGATGAAGTTCCCCGTGCTTTTAACTGTATTAAAAAGTTCTATCGATAACTTATCGCTTATAATGACATTATTTTGCCCTTCTTTGACCATTTGTTCCGTAAAGAAATTGCCGTCTAGTACCTGCATTGGCTCCATTCCATTGTAGTTGGACTCTACTGCCATCATGGTTACTTCTCTTCGTTCTCCGCCATCATCAATCTCCCCTTGCCCTTTGATGATGCTTTCACAGTCCTCTAAATCCTTGCTCATTTCATACACTTTTAAGGCACGATACGCCATAGGATCTTTCAGATAAATTTCTATGCGGGTTGTCCCATAATCTTCTTGAAATTGCATAACGCTATCTATTTTAATGCCTTGTATCAATAATACAAAGCCTATCATCAAGCTTATCCCTGCTATTTTCTTTTTCATGCAGAAGCCTCCTAGTCTCTATAAACTTCATCACCATCTTTTAATGGTTTTGAACTTTGTTTGACTATTTTTCTTCCTTTCAATCCTACCCCTTCAATGGCCGCTTCATAATTGTTTTCTGCTAGTACCTGAACTGGCAGTTCCTCTACATAAAAAGTTTCACCAAATGCACCTCTTTGACTCTGTATTGCAAAGACACTATAACTATTTTTTTCTTTTTTTAATGCGGATAAAGGTACGATGGCATCATATGCTTGGCTTTTCTTAGTAGCTTTCACAACGACTTCTATAGGATCTTCTTTTGTAAATCCTAGTTGCTCTATCCTCTCCCTATCCACCTCAGCTGTTACCTGAAACTTTTTTGTATCATCACCTATTTTCTTCTCTACTATGGTTCCCTCTTGTTTAGCTGTATCAATCCAAAATAGAATACTATCTCCCTCTTCTACTAACTGAGCCTGGCCAATAGGTATCTCAAAGCTTAAGCCATAGGGGACATCTAGTGGTATAATCGTGAGTAATGACTCGCCTTCTCTAGCCATTGTGCCTTCTTTTTTATCACACCCATAGATATACCCTGAGATAGGCGCTAGCATCGTGACACTTTTTGTTTCTAATGCCAGTAGCTCTTTCTTTTTCATAAGGCCATCTAACTGTTGCTGATTAAGCTTTATTTCACGTCCTATGATTGCATCTTCTTTTACAAGGCTATCAATCATCTTTAAAAACTCATTTTCTTTTTCACTATGTAATTGCCTATATTTCTCCTCTGTATCCATAAGCTTTTTTTCTGCTAGTAAGTAATCTTTCTCTGATACTGCGCCTAACGCGTATAATGCCTTATTCATATCCCTATCTTGTACTAACGCTGGCATTTCTTTTTGTAAGGCAACAAGTGCCTCATCAAGTGCTAGCTGCTCTAGGTTCTCCTCATATCTCAGGATATCCCTTGCAATCTCCGTCTGCCTATCTTCTAGCTGTATTTGTTGATTACCAAGAGTCGTCATCTCCACTGCTAGCTCATCTATCCTTACTTGTGTTTGTAGCACTTCACTTGTATCATCAACTATGCTACATAATGCCTGTCCCTTTTCGACTTGCTCCATTTCTTTCACTTGCAGTTGTATGATTTTTCCGTCTTTAGGGGCAAGTAGTGTCTCTTTTTTTGACATCACATAGGCAAAGTCTAAGCCTACTACCCCATCCGTTTGATAAGTTTTTTCCAACGTTCCAGGTCGTATACTTATTTCCTCTATCCTAGGTAAATGGTAGTGCTTTAAGCTAACGCTTATACATGTCAATGTCAGTACCCCTACACAAAATAAACAGGTCCATTTCACTTTCTTGTTCATTCGGCTCCCCCTCTCACTTAAGTGCTACAATGCTTAATCCTTCCTTCATATCTTCTTGCAAACTCATGGCAAGTATAATAGGTAAAATCATGTAAAATAAACTACATGCAAAAGCTATCCCTATATGCTGTTCAGAAATACTTGATAAGAATACGGATAGTGGTAGCCGCTCCACCTTGTCTATAAAGACAATAGGTTGCTCTACCATATTCCAGTATTCGATAAAAAGTAGAACCGCTGTCGTACCTAGCACTGGCTTACACATAGGCGTGATAATCCACCACAAAACTTTCCACTCATTACATCCATCGATCTGCCCTTGTTCAATAAAGCACGTATCGATCCCCTCTATGAACTGCTTGAGAAAAAAAACACTAAAAGT
This sequence comes from Cellulosilyticaceae bacterium, assembly GCA_051656485.1. GTDB lineage: Bacteria > Bacillota > Clostridia > Lachnospirales > Cellulosilyticaceae > JBOFDK01. The sequence goes on along the minus strand of JBOGBZ010000066.1, from coordinate 7,383 downwards.
ATGATAAATGCCCGGCAAGATTAAGCTTCCATAATGCCCTATAAGGCCTAGAGATTTTAAGATGATATAGTTTGGCACTAATGTCACTTGAAAAGGCATAAGCATAATGATGACATAAATAAAAAAAAGTGTTTCTGATCCCCAAAACTTGAACTTTGCAAACCCAAAGGCTGCTAATATACCGATAAAGAGTTGTAGGCATACAATAGGTACCACAAGGCACAGTGTATTCCAAAACATCATCAGAAAAGTAGATGTCTGTAAGAGACTTTCTATATACTGTCCAAAGTGAAGAATAAAAGGCATCACCCATAACTTCTCATTAGCCAATACCTCTCTACTGGTGTAAAGTTTCTGAATGACTAAAGGATCTTTTAAAGAATGACTTAAAATATAGATGATAGGGAAAAAAATCAGTCCAACCATACAAAGTACGACACACCTTATTGCCAGCTTACGTCCTAATCGCCCCATACCTTCTCCCCCTCCTATACCTGCCTCTTCATACACCAGTAAATCAGCCCAAACATCATGATATAGAGCAAAAATGCTGATGCTGTCAGTATCTCATAATTTAAATTTTTAAAGTGATTATTCATAAAATGTTGAATCATATAAAGGTATTTGCTTGGATAATCACCTTGCAATAGATAAACTTCTCTAAAAATCTTAAAGCTATTTAACAACGATACAATACCCACAAAGAATAGGACAGGCTTCAGATACGGTATCACCACATATTTTGCTTTCTGCAACTTTGTCGCTCCATTTAAGCATGCTACCTCCTCATATTCTTTTGGCATCGTTAAGAGTGCTGCCATGAGTAAACATATGTTGTACCCTACGTTCTTCCAAATAATCAGTAGAATAATGACACCTCCTGCATAGTCACTATAAAGCCAGTCAATTGATGTGTTCAACAAGTTATTGATAAGCCCATGTCTATCCAGCATATCTTTCCAAAATAAAGTTAAGGATGCTGAAGGTATCACTAGTGGTATCAATAGCAGACTCATGAGCCATGCTGTACGCTGCCTACCTTTGTACTTACTCATGACCATTGCCGCACCAAGTGAAAGGAGCATCAGACAAGGTACTGCACATCCTACTATCATGGCTGTATTTTTCACTGCTAGTAAATAAGCCTCATTACTCAGTAACCTTACGAAATTTTCTATACCCACGAACTTCCGATTGATTGTACCTTTGGTCAATGCATAGAAAAAACTTTGAAAAAAAGGGAGTAGATAAAAGATAGCTACTCCGACAAAACTGGGTAATACCAAGCATATTCCCACAACTTGTTTTCTTGTCGTAACGCCTTTCATTCCACTCCCTCCACTTCTTACTCTCTTTCACTTCTGGCAATGTCGATTGCTTCACGTATATTTTTGATTGTGTCTTCTAAAGGTTGTTCTTGATACATAAACGCAGCATTTTGTTCCATCACAATACTCTTAAAAGCATCATTATGCACAAGCCCATTTTGTAAGCTAATAATAAGATCGATATCCGCAGCATTTTGTTCGAGGCTAGGATCTTCTTCTAATATTTGCTTTCTTAAGTTCTGTCTTGCCTTATTATTTGCTGGAAAAGCAGCTGTCGTCTTCATCTGTACTTCCTCACTCAGTGCATGCTCTAAAAACTTCAAGGATGTCTCTAATTTCTCCTCTTTATTTGACATATTAGTAAGGGCAAAAGTACCTGCACCTGTTTGGATAGGATAATAATCACTCCTTACCCTAGGTAGTGGTCTATATCGACCTGCTATCGGCGTACTATAATAACTCTCTACCCCAAATACACGAAAGACCACATTCTCTGCACCTTGAGGTGTTTCCAAAGCTATTGTATTAAGTCCTTTTAGGTCTAAAAATAATGATTCCAGCTCTTCTTCCCAACTACTATCTAATTGTTTGTACATAACGTCATGATAATATAAGTCTAGCAGATGGACAGATAACCCACCTATTGTACCTACATCCACTGTATACACATCTGCTGGTTTTCTCTCTTCTACTATTCTTACAAGTTCTAAAAATTCTTTGAAATTATAGTTTGTAAAATCAAATACTATACCCATTTCTTTTAGAAGTGGCTCATTGACTTCCATGGCCATCAGATAATAGTCAAGTTCAATACCGTACTGCTGATTGTCTATGGTATAAGCTTCCTTTAAGTTTTCATTATAGTCTGGGCAGATCGCTTCTATATCGATGGGTTGTATCATGTCTTTTTCTATATACGTATCTATATTTTGATACCCTAGCTGGAGTAGCTCTGGCATATTCCCCGTTAATAGTTCAGTTGCTACCTTTTGCGTTAATTGGCTTAATGGCCCTTGATTACTTAAATAGCGTGTCTGAATCATCTTCTGCTGGACCTGCTCGTTATAGCTATTGATACTTGCTACTAAAGTTCTTGCATCGGTTACAACTAATGTTTCTATTTTTTCTTCTTCCTTCACCTGGGTATCTATTCCATTCTTAAGTACCTTGAGTTGTTTACTGTTCACTTCATGTACTTCCCCTACTAGCCCGCCACTTCTCGTCTTGATGATGAATCTATCATCTGCTAACACATAAAATTTGCTATCCATCTCATCGTACAAACACTCAATGGCATCAAAATCTAAAGTTCCAACTTCCTTATTGGTTTCTAAACTATAGGTTACAATGCCATTTTCCTGCACTAGATAAATCTTATTATTTTCCTCATCTAATGCGATGTTTCGTGTTTTCCTATCCACTTCAAAAAGTGGGCTAACTTCTTTTGTACTTTGCTCATATTTGCTTAACATACCACTAGGGTCTATGAAGAAAATATCCCCTGCTTCACTGATTTGGTAGTTGGTACGGCTCCTCAGCTCGATCATTTCTTCTTCCTCTAAAGACTTCCTATAGATCCCACCTCTGTTGATAAGATAGATATCATCCTTGATGATTTCTAATTGACCTGCCCATAGTCCCTGTATATTTACAGGTATAATTTGTCTCTCACCTGTTTTTTCACCCGCTAGCGTATATTGCTCAACGGCCGCCTCTTCGCCTTCTGCACTACATATATAAATCTTATCTGCCTCATCACAAGCAACCAGCTTCGCCTCTTGTTCTAATAAAATTGTTTGTTCAATTGTTTTGTCTTCCGATAAGATATAGCACTGCATACCTGTGCTATCCAAGAGAATGATCTTTCCATTTTGCATCACCGCATAATCTCTACTACCAATAAGCACTTCTTCTTGCAATGCTTCAAATGCATAAAGCGCATCGTCTGTCGTTGAACCTCTTAAAGCCATCACACCTATCCCCAGAACGAGAATGCTTAGCACAACTACAAGTCCTATTTTTTTTCCTGGTACCTTCATCTTTTTTCCCCCTTTAAATTCAATTACAAGTGTAATTATATTTAATATAATTACACTTGTAATTGAATTAGTCAATATTTTCTTGGATGATGCACAAGATTTCACACTAAACTCCAATTTAATCCAATATCTAAGTGAATCATCCTCATCTACTTCATCTGAGTATACTTATAGTAGCACTCACTACTTAGCTGTCTATAATCCCCTTGGCTACTCTTCTCAAAAATAATATGATAAGATGCTTTGTTCACCCCTACCGACTGTTGGTCTTCATATTCCATCTTCATACGAATCTCAACTTGGTCATTCACTTCCTTTACTTCGATCACTTCAAAATCTAACAACATGCAAGATTCATTGGTACTGATCCACTCTTCTAGCCATCTTTTAACACCTGTTGTCACATCTCCAGATGCAGTATATGCCATTGTATAAGGTGATACTTCATACCGTTTGCGTATTAATAATTTGCCATTTTGATCATACTTTGATGTAATCATATAGTACAATCCCCCGCCTATTACTTCTTCTTGTACTTCATAAATATAGGTATTGCCTTCTTCTATTTGTTCCATCTGTCCTATGTAAGGTGGGTAAGCTTGTAATTCCGTCTCAAATAAGTGTTTCATTTTCTGATTTTCTTCTAGGTTAATCATTTTCTTTTGAGCATTTTTTTCAAACGTCCAGGGCGATTTCTGATCTAGGGTAAATCCAGCTATACTTATGGATGTACATCCTATAATACTTGCTATCACAAGTACTGCCATCGTATACGTTCTCTTTTTTCTATTTACTCTGATCATCATGTCAAATCGTTTTTGTAATTGCTTTTTGCTTTTACACATACAGCTTGATAGTGTGGTATAAGCATTCAGATTATCTGCAATAGCTGATAGAATACTATGCATATACGTTTTGCACCCTGCCTTACTCAAGTCTTTTATGACCCCTTCATCACAGGCAAGTTCTGCATATTGCTCTATAAAATGATGTACAACATAAATAAGTGGATTGTACCAATGTACTACCATAGCCATGAACTTAGCCCATTTAATCCACAGATCATGATTTTTAAAATGTGTTAACTCATGTACAAAAATATACTTCATGGTATCTAAGTCCTGAAGATTATTTTGGGGGACCACAATCACCGGGTGTATAAGCCCAATCAGCATAGGTGTATCTACCAATTGTGTACCTCTTAAGGCTGGTGCCTTATAAGTCCCTACCATTTGCCTTGCCTGTCTATAAATAGCTAAAACCTTATCGTCTATTACGACCTCACTTGTTTTCAAAAGCTGTCTATAAGTCCTCATATACCCAAGCATTCCAAAAACAAATAAAGCTGCTGCGCCTATTCCCCAAATAGATGTTATTTTCAATGTGCTGCTTTTAGCTTGCTGCGATATAATAGGTATCTCTCCTGCCATATCTCCCTCGCCTTTCAGCTTTTGTTGTAAAGTGATATCTTGCTTTAATGACCGATTTAGGGATGCTGTGGTATATTTCTTTTCAGCCTTTATCGTCACTTGTACACCTACTGGCATCATAAAAAGAGCTAAGACAACCAGCCACACCCAGTATATTCTACTGGCTGACCCATAGCGCTTTAGCCATCTTAAAAATCCCAAAGCAAGAAGTGTCCCGACACTTCCAGCTATGGATAGTCTTAGAATTGTTTCCCCCAGTTCCCCCATTTCTTAGACCTCCTTATCTATAAGATCTCTTAATGCCTCTAAATCTTCTTTTGTGATATCCTTACTATCGTATAATGTCGCCACTAAGTTTTTGATAGAACTTTTGTGAAAGCGATTCAAGAAATCTTTTGTTTCCTGTTCTTTAAAGAGTTGTTCATCAATTAATGCTGTATAAAAGAAATACCTACCTTCTCGGTAGTACTCTAATGCACCTTTTTCTACCAAGCGACTCATAAGTGTCGTTAATGTTGGTTTCTTCCACGTGATATTTTCTGGCAAGCGCTCTAATATGTCTTGTGATGTAAGGGGTTCTTGACTTGCCCATACGATATTCATCACTTCAAGCTCTGCTTCTGAGATTTTTGGTAAGTTCGTTTTCATCATTGCCTCCTCAAACATTTAATTACATCTGTAATTAAATAAAGCGTATCGCTTTTAGCACCTGTTGTCAATGAGTTTTTATGTTTTTTATCACGGTTGCCCTTTTTCTTTCATATATAGATAGTAATCTCTCCTATACTAAGGTGATTTCCATGAAGCGTGCCATCGTAACTTTTGTAGATGCAAACCCTAACTTAATCAAACAATTTCTTGCACTCTATCAATCTTTCAAGTATGTCAATAGTCCTAATACAGATCTTATTGCTTTTGCGCCTAGTCGCGTACTTTCATCTTTGCCTCATGACTGTATTAAAATTGCCTTCGAATCCATTTCTTTACGCGGTCCTTGGCAAAACTACCATTTTATCAATTCCATCGCTTGTCTTACCGGTCCACAAGCTTCTTTTCTTCAGAATTATGATTTATTATTGCGTTCTGATGTGGATACATTTATCACACCTGCGTGGAACAACTTTTATCCTCAACTCTACACCACTGGTCAGGGTGGTTATGTGAATGATGATTATACTCGTAACCAATTGCGCGGGGTTGCTAGGCATTTTGGCCTTAACCATCGTGGCATCTTTAATATTGGTTCTACCCATTATGGTGATGCGCGCCTCGTACTAGAGGTTTCAGAGCTCACTATGAAAGTAGGCGAATACATCTACACAAACCTTTTTCAACATGCTACTACGGATTGGCCTAGCTGGTTTAAAGGTGTGACCTCTATGTATGCCAGTGAGATAGCCGTTAATCACTTGGTCTCGGAAATCCACATCGATCCCTCTCGCCTTGACTGCTCCAGTACCCTCACCGAAAGTATTCATCTACATCCCCATATTCATTGTTGGCATACCAATGAGCTTTTTTCCAAATTTAAGTTTTGTGCCAATGACTATAAACGTATCTCTCCTGATACGCTTAATATCCAGAAAGTCAATGAGTACTGCTTATATATGGCACTTATGTCACGCCTTAATCTCTAGTGCAAAAATGGACTGTTTCCACTAGCAACAGTCCATTTTTGGCATAACCTCTGTAAGCCGTTTGTTATTCGATTCTCTTATGCAGCATCCTATCCTATTAATTTTGCAAGTAAGACAATAAGTACTAAATGGATTGGATAGAACCAATAAAACATCCACTTTACAAACTTATTGTTCACACCTAATTTACCGTTGTACATAAGGATTGGTATGATGGCAAAAACCATCATCCATTGGTAATCCCATAGTGTGACAGCTTCTACAAAGTCAGGGCCGATCATACCAACCATTGGATACAAGCTCATCACTACATATACGATGGCCATAAGTACTTTCTTATCTCTAAAGAAATAAAAGACTAATACCATACCTATGCCAAATACATATGCTTCTGTTACTACACCTAGTAGGGCAAATAAAGCAGCCAATCCTATGCCTTTTAGCCTATCTTTCGAGCCTTTCTCACTACTTCTTGCTTTGTCGATTCCTACCAGCATGACTAGCGCACAGCCGATGGATAAGAAAATATTATTATTAATGCCTAGCAATACATCCACACCTATCATCAATGCCCCCATTGCAAACACGCGTTGGATATAATTTTTCTTGCTTCTCGTATGGAAAAAACCTTCTACTACTAAATAGAAAAAGATCGGTGATGCAAGTCTTCCTATATACCCAAACCATATAGGTATATCAATACCTGTACGTCCTAAGTAAGTATATATATGGTCCATTGCCATAAAAAGAATAGCCATCATTTTTAATGTGAAACTACTTAATCGATTCATCTGTGTTCTCCTTTTCTCGTTCAATCGCTTGTATCAAGGTTAACACAGAATGATTTTAGATAGTAGGGATGTATCTTTCATTACTCTTACACTTTTGAAAGATTTGAGTTCCTGCTCATTACATCTCATCTCGTTCTCCTATCTATACTTTTACTCTA